>DATJGV010000098.1:0-35816 GCA_035494575.1 Pyrinomonadaceae bacterium
AAATAAAGGTAACAGTGAAAGCATTAAAAAGCAGCTTTCATTTTTTCCACCTTATTCTCCCGCGTTCTCAAACTGCATCACCGGCTGCGGGCTTAGATTCAAAGCGTTTTCGCCCGCGATTATTGAAACAGGCGAACTCCATATAGCAAAGCCGTTGCCCTTTCGCGTCACTCCAAACAGATAATAGCTATCGGGTCTAACGTCCTTCAACTGTGCCATGCCTGTCGCATCGGTCGTACCCGAATACTTAATGTGGCTGTTTATAGCTTTGAGGGCGTCACGGTGAAAATCGGCAAAGCGGTTTGGGTAGAGTATCGATAAACCAAGGCTGTTGCTGAGCGTTTGCCCACTGATAGGTTCCAAACCCGCTTCGCTCAAGATCGTCTCGACATCCTTATCCAACAGATAGAATTTCTCATTCTTAACTGGTTGCGGAGCGCCGGTGTCGGTCGCTATCTTGGCATCGATCTTTACATTGCCTTTGTCAGGCGGCGGCAAATTGACAGAGGTTTCTGAACCCGGTACGGTAACCGATTGCGAATCCGTCGGTGGATTAACCGCGACCGATTCGTTCGGTATGTTTGTTGTCGAGGTTTCAATATTTGCCGGCGTCGCCCGCCTTGACGCCAGGTTAACATTTATAGCCGTATTCGCCGATTCGTCCGTTCCGTGGCCGAACATCAGGAATAAAACAGCGATTATCGCCACACCTAAAAGCCCGAGAGGGATAAACGCCCACGGCGGAAACCCCGAGCCATCCCTTCGAGGATGTGTTACGACGATTCTTTCTTCGGACACAGGCTGTGCTGCCAGTGGCCGGCCACAATTTGGACAAGCTACTGCCGCATTTGAGATTTCGTGTCCGCATTCCGGACAGTAAATAAGCGCCATTTGACGTTTTCCTCCGTTTTTTTCCTCTTCTTGATGAAGAAAAGGCACTTTCTGTGCCATATCGGGTTTAGAGGCAAGGCATCGCGGTTTTTATTTTTTCCGTTTTTACCTGTATAATTCGGAAGTTTGATGCATCGGTGGGTAAGGCAACCTGTTATTGGTTCGCAGAATCATAGTTTGCGTAAAAAACCCGACATTGAAAGGCCGAACCGGTTCACAAACTCTTCCGATTTTTACATGGTGAACACGGGCGGTCTAGGCTCACAGATAGCTTTTTTTAGTTCGCATTTATTTTAGGATAATTCGGTTTTATGCAAAATCTTCGGGCACTGGGTCTTGTTTTATTACTTTTTACCTTTTCGGTTTTGCCCGCTCTTGCAAATTCAAACGAAGATCAGCCCGCGGCTTCTAACACTGCCGTTCAGCAGCAGGTAGTAGAGAGCGTCGACATTCAGGGCAATCGGCGGCTTCGCGACGAAGATCTTCTTTACTATATAAAGACGCGGGCCGGTGACGTTTACGATCCCGCTGCGCTCGAGCGCGACCTCAAGGAGCTTCTTTCGTTAAACTTTTTCGATAAGACGGCGACCCGTGTTCTGACCGAACCGGGCGTTCGAGGCGGTGTTAACGTTATATTTGAGGTTCGCGAGTTGCCGATCATTCGCGATTTGCAGTTCTCAGGCTTGAAAGCGGTTCAGGAATCGGACGTCCTCAAGGCGTTTCGCGAAAAACGAGCCGGTGTTTCCAAAGAGTCAGTTTACGATCCGGTCAAAGCAAAGAATGCCACGCGCATCCTGCGCGAATTGCTCGCCGCAAAAGGCTATCCGAACGCTAAGGTAGATGTAAAAGAAGAAGAGGTTTCAGCCACATCTGTAGCGGTTACCTTCGACATTGACCAGGGTAACCGTTCACGCATCGTCGATATTGAATTTGAAGGGAACGAGCATTTTAAGGACGGTGAACTGCGTAATGCGTTGCAGCTTGTAAAAGAAACCGGCCTTGTTTCCAGATTCAAGGGCGAGGACATTCTGAACCTTGAAAAGCTGCAATACGACCTGCAGAAAAACGTAAAGTCGTATATGTTCTCAAAGGGCTACTTCCAGGCCCGCATCGGCGAACCACAGGTGGTCGGCCTCGGTTACAAGCGAACCGGATTGCCGGTTATCGGCAGCCTGCCGCTGCCCCTGATCTCGTCTAAGGACGACACTCTCAAGATCATCGTTCCCGTAACCGAAGGAAAACTTTTCCGTGTCGGCGATATTAAAGTAGAAGGAAACTCGATATTTTCCGAGCAGCAGATCCTCAACTACATCGGTCTGAAAAAGGGCGAGATCGCGGATGGAAAGCGGCTTCAAGATGCGGTTTACGACGATAAGATCGGTCTGAAGAGTGCTTACGGCCAACAAGGCTTCCTGCAGTTCAACGCAGAATACGATCCGCAGTTCAAAGACAATCCGGCAAACCCGGACGAGGGTATCGTCGATATCACGATCACGATCGACGAAGGCAAGCAGTTCACGCTCCGGCGGCTTGAATTTACGGGAAATACGTTTACCCGCGACCGTGTATTGCGTCGCGAATTTCTCATCAACGAAGGCGATATTTACAATTCACGGTCTGTTGAGTACTCGGTTGCGCGGTTGAACCAGACGCAGTATTTCGACCCGATCGACAAGGACCAGGACATTGAGACCCGCACCGATGAGGAACAAGGCGATGTCGATCTGATCGTTAAGGTCAAGGAGAAGGGGCGCCAGCAGATCTCGTTCAACGGCGGTGTGTCGGGCATAGGCGGATCATTCTTCGGTTTGGAATATTCGACCAACAACCTGGCCGGGCGCGGCGAGATCCTTTCGTTTTCAGTAGGCGCCGGTAACCGTCAGCAGAGCCTGCAATTTACCTATCAGGAGCCGTATTTTCGGAATCGTCCGATATCGGTCGGATTCTCGCTATTTGCGAGCCGCTATCAGTTTTTTGGCGAGGGAACATTCCTGTCGCAAAATCCGGATATCATCAATGATATTTTCAATCCGATCGGCCAGCTTACGACGGATTCGAAAAACCTTTTTACGCAGAGTACTTACGGCGGCACCTTGTTTGCGACCGCTCCGCTGTCCGAGTTGTTCTTTAAGAAACGCAAGTTTACGCAGTTTTCGCGAATCGGCCTGACCTATCAATTTTCGGCAACGAGCATTCAGGACCCGCAGGTAAATCGGGAAAATAATCCTAATACTCTAATTCCGGTCATTTATGCCCAGCCAAATATTATCACCAGCCAGGTCACAGGTTCGTTCGTTTACGACACCCGGCAGCCGGCCAAGAATGGTATCGATACCGTAAGCGGAAGCCAGCTCGCGCTATCGGTCGGGCTCGCCGGTTTAGGCGGTGACGTCCGTACGTATCAGCCCAACATTACCTATTCGAGATTCATCCCGGTCCGTAAGCGAAAGTCAAAAGACCCTGAGGTCTTTGCCTTCAGGCTGGTCGCCGGAACTATTGGCAGCTTTGCAACGAGCAGCAAGATACGCAACGCGAACTCGATCGCGTTTGTCGGCGGCGTGCCCATTTATTCGCGGTACTTCCTCGGCAGCGAGAACGACATCCGCGGCTACGATTCACGTGCTATTGGGCCGATCGCCCCGTTCGATACCTATGTAACCACGCGAAACGTTACGGTGGCGACAAATCCCACGGGAACGCCGAGTGGAGTAACTGACCTTTTCCCGGTGGGATCGACAACACCGGCTGATTTGGCCACGCTCGGACTATTGACCGGCACAGGCGGGTCAAACCCTGCTCTATTTTCCAAGACTTTCCGATTCATTGGTGGCGACACTGAGTTATTAGGCAATTTCGAATACCGCTTGCCGCTTTTCGGGCCTGCAACGCTGGCCTTATTTGCGGATGTCGGATCGGTATTCAATATGCGAAAATCCGGAACGCAAGAGCTAAATAGCTCGTTCTTAGCCGATGACAGCTTTTTGGGAGGCGGTACACTCACAGCACTTGCGTTGAGAAATGCACCGAATCTTGAGAGCAGTTTTGGAAGCCTGTTATTCTTCCGCGACCGTATTTTGACCAAAACCGATTTTATCAACGAATTTTGCCGCGGCAACCGGTTTGGCTGCCCGACCAGCTTGTCGCCGCAGGTTCAGCAGCTTTATCTTCGCGGCGAGGCACAGCAGAATTCGCTGCTGCGTGTGGATGATGCCGCTTTTGCAAAGCTTGGCGACTTTAAATCAAGTGTGGGTGTCGAGCTGCGGGTACAGGTTCCCATCGTTAACGTCCCTTTCCGGTTGATCTATTATTACAACCCGAACGCTCGGATCGGCTTTACCGAAGAGCTGCCTGGAATCTTCCTCCCGGGCAAGCGAAACGGCTTTAGATTTACCGTCGGAAGGACGTTCTAGAAAATTGACAAGGTTTTGCGGATAGAATACTATTGCTGTTCTTATTTTTCTAAACTGCAAGCAACAGTTCAGCAATAATTTGTTTCTAAAGATATTGTCATTATAGACATTCAAATCCGCTTTAAGAAGTTTAAGGAGTATCACATTAAAATGAGAAGATTTAGTTTAGTTGCCGTTAGTTTTATTTTTGCGGCTGTTTTCGCTGTCTCGGCCATGGCTCAGACTCCGGCTGCAGGCTCGGGAAAGATCGGCTTGATCAACACCGCGACGTTCGATGATGAAACCGGCGGCATTACAAAGTATCGAAACGCTATAAAGAGCCTCGATACCGAATTTGCACCTGTTCAGAATGAGCTCAACACGATGGCTCAGAGATATCAGGCACTGACAAAAGAGATTAACGATCTGAATAACAGCGCGAGTGCGAACCCCAAGGTTCCGATCAAGCCCGAAACGGTCCAAGCCAAAGTTGATGAAGCTACAACCCTGCAAACGAGCATTAAGCGTAAGCAGGAAGACGCCAAGGCCAAATTCGACAAGCGCTACGCCGAGGTTGTTGGCCCGGTCTTCAACGACATCATCAAGGCTCTTAACGATTTTGCCAAGCAGAAAGGTTATGCGGTCATTCTCGACGGAGCGAAGCTTGAAGAGGCACAGATCCTTCTGGGCTTCGACGACAAGTACGACGTTACAAAGGATTTCATAACGTTCTACAATTCGCGGCCGGCAGGCACAGCGTCAACCGCGACACCTAAATAGTCGGGTTATTTGATCCAGTTTGCATCAGACCAAAAGCCGGTGAAAGGATATTTTACCGGCTTTTGCCGTGTTTTATTTACACCCCTCTTTGCGGTATATTGCATATTTGCGGTAATTTCTGGAGCTTTTTCTTATTGACCGCCGTTTCGCCCTTATGACAATTCTCGATGCAAACGCGATACAGGAGATCCTGCCGCACCGCTACCCTTTTTTGCTTGTTGACAAGATCGTAGAACTTGAACCGCGCGTTCGTATTCTCGGCGTCAAACAGGTGACCATAAACGAGCATTTTTTTGCCGGCCATTTTCCCGGAGCGCCTGTCATGCCCGGCGTATTGCAGATAGAGGCGCTCGCGCAGGTTGGAGCGATCTTGGCGCTTCGTGAATTTGAAGACCGCGAAAATCGCATACCGTTTTTTAGCGGCATCGAAAACGCGCGTTTTCGTCGGCCTGTAGTGCCGGGCGATACGCTAATGCTCGAAGTCACTGCGATACGAATAGGCACCAAGGTTCAAAAAATGCGTGGCGTCGCAACAGTTAACGGCAATGTGACCGCCGAGGCTGAAATTATGTGTGTTATCGGCACGCGGGAGCGGTAAAATGTGAAAAAGTGAAAGGGTTAAAAAAGCTTGGCGAACAGCCCATACAAAACCAGCGACCTTTAACCTTTTCTTCGTACGTTTTCACCTAAGTATCTTATATGTCCTTTATCCACCCAACCGCTGTCGTCGGTCAAAACGCGCGCATCGGCGAAGATTGCTTTGTTGGAGCGTTTTGCATCCTGGGCAACGAGGTAACACTAGGCGACCGCGTGCGGCTCGATTCGCATGTGGTGATCGACGGCCGGACGTCTGTCGGCGATGACACTCACGTTTTTCCGTTTGTATCACTTGGTCACGCTCCGCAAGACCTTAAATACGGAGGCGAAGAAACGATAACCGAGATCGGCAAACGTAATCAGATACGCGAATTCGTTACCGTCCATCGCGGCACAAAAGGCGGCGGCGGCATAACTCGCATCGGCGACGACAACCTGCTGATGGCACAGGCACATGTCGCGCACGACTGCCAGGTCGGTAGCGAGGTGATAATGGCGAACGCCGCAACGCTCGCCGGTCATGTCGAGATCGCGGACAAGGCGAACATCGGAGCCTACTCCGGTGTTCATCAGTTCTGCCGTGTTGGTCCCGAGGCGTTTGTTGGTGGATACTCCGTTGTGGTCAAGGACGCATTGCCGTACGCGATCATTCAGGGCAACCATGCTAAATGCTTCGGCCTAAACCGGCTCGGAATGAAAAGGCGTGGGTATTCCGGGGAAACTATCGAAAAGTTGCATCACGCGTTTTTCCTTCTGCTGTCGTCTAAGCTGAACACAACACAGGCCGTCGAAAAGATAAAAGCAGAAATTACTGGATGCGCCGAGGTCGATGTACTAGTACAGTTTATCGAGAGTTCAAAACGCGGCGTAGTTAAATGACTGGGGCACGGGCATCCTGCCTGCTTGTGTTCCGCGCACAAAGGGTGAGTAAGGGTAATGGATACTGATCTTAATCAACACGTTTTACAAGATTTCGGCAAGCGCGTTCAACGGTGCTACGGATGCTTTATCGCATATCATCTTAAGGATATGTATCTTGGCGAAGATGTGAGCTTTTTTTGCGAACACTGCAAAACCGAAGATATGTTCCACTTTGACCAATTTTCAAAACTGCTCGATCCGTCGAAACTTCGCGAAGGCGAAGACGATCACCATCACTAATGCCAAAAGTCACACTTCACATCGAAAATCCGTACGAGAGAAAAACCGTTTCGGTCGATGATGAATTGACTATCGGCCGGACGGATCAATCGCAGATAGTTCTCCAGGATCAGGGGCTGTCCCGCCGGAACACGACGATTTTTCTTGACGAAGGCCTTGTTTTTGTCGCTGACGAAGGCTCACTTAACGGCACATTCCTGAACGGCGTTAAGATCTCGGGCCCGCCGCAGGAATTGCGTGACGGCGACGTGATAACCATCGGTAGCGAAACGCGGATCCGGGTGCAGATCGGGTCGGAACAGTCTGTATCAGTGGGCGGGTTACGGTCAGAAACCGGAGCGCAGGCGGCGCAGCCTCCTTTGAATGCCGTAACAAACGCGCCTTCAGGAACACAGGGAAACGCCCCAAACCCGGAATTCAAATTTACTCCACCTCCCGTGCGGCCGGCCTCCAAGCCAAACCGTATGCCTTTGTTTTTGATCGCGGCCGGCTTGATGACATTCATCATCATTTTGGGAGCTTTGATGGCCTTTCTCTGGGTTTCACGAAGCGACAATACAAACGGCAACCATTCAAAACCTACACCCCAGATCGCGAGATCATCGCTGATACCGGTTCGCGTTGTCGATCCGCTGGGCGGCGAGGACGAGGACGATCTTGACGACCTTATTGCTTCTTGGGAAGTTCCCGAACAAGAGATAAATGCAAACAATGTCGGCGACGTTAAGGTCGATTCGGCCGATACGGCAGATGCCGATCTCAACGTGACCGCAGCGTTTCTCGCTGACCGCCAAAGAAAGGCGCTGGAGCCGAGAAACGGTGAAACCGGGATTCGTCCAGCAGGTCTGGATGTTCCAAAAGAACTGTTCGGCGACGGTGTTATAAAGCAAAAAGCCAAGCTTCGCGAAATGAGAACGACAGGCAATTATCATCAACCGATGGATTTTGCGGAGCTTGCTGAAAAACGAATGCATCATGACCTGATCGAAATGCCCATGGCCACGCAGAGTTTTTATCTGGACGTGGGCGGCAGCGCACCGGACGGGCCGTTTCAGTCGTTCAGTTTTGACGGCGGAGAGGTCGATATAGCACCCGGCTCGCCGAAGTATCAAATTTTGTCGCAGCTTGCATCGAATTTTTCGGGTCAGAAATATGACCTTAATAACCCCGGCGATCGCAAGCAGATGCGAATGCGTCTTCTCCGTATGTTCAATCCGCACGCCAAGCCGATATTAAAGGAACTCGCCGACGCATATTTCGCAAAGTTCGGACGTCCGCTGCGCGTGACTTCATTGACGCGCTCGATGGATTATCAGATTTTGCTGAACCGTGGCAACCCGAACTCATTCAAAGTACGCGGTGCCGACGCGCTGCCGCCGCATACGTCCGGCTGTGCGTTCGACCTTGCACGTAAACATATGACCGCCGAGGAGCAAAATTTTGTCATGCAAAAACTTGCCGAAATGGAGCGGGCAAATAAACTCGACGCTCTTGTCGAATACGGCGTAAATGCGTGTTTTCATATCTTTATCTGGTCGGACGGCATTCCGCCGAAGATGTAAAAGGTTCTCTCTTCACTTTTCCACTTTTCCACCTTTTCGCTTTTTCACTTAACATATAGACATGGCGGAAAAGCAGACCCTTACCGGTTTGGCCAGGCGATTGGGACGTTTGCCTGCGGATAAAAAGCGTGCTGCGCTCGAGGGCAGCGCAGCGCTTGCGGGTGTATCGTTGCGCGTCAGCCGTGAATTTGTCGAGGCCGTTCCAAAAGCTGCAAAGATATTGTCACCCGACGACATCAGAAACTGGGCCGAAATGGGACGGCGGCTTGCTATGGGCGACGCCGCAACCGGCGCAAGATTCTTTGCGAGCGGCGTTGTTGAACTTGAGACAATTCCGGAAACTGCGCGGTCGTCCGTGTTTCAGATCTGCACGCGTCAGCTTGTCCTTTCGAGCTCCATCGCACTCGAATCATTTGATCTGATTCCGAAGCTTGCAGCGGATATAGATGACAATGAATTGCTGTCCGATATTCTGAAGCTTGCTGGCGACGTCGCGGCCCGGTCGGCGAAACACAGTTCAGATTTTTTGCATAGGACGCCCGCCGTTGCGGCCGAGCTGAGTAAATTCGGCGACGAAAAAACTGCGGTTGCAAGATCGGTGATCGATCTTGCAAGGGCGTTTGCAACAAGAACTGGCGGGATGACTGCGGACCTGTGGGCAAATCTTCCGGCGGCGTTAAGCGATTTGCCGGCGGCAGACGCGGTTCTGCTGATGAAATGCTCCGTAGAATTCCTCGATTATGGCGGCAGCGTAACGCTGCACTTCATCTCGTCGGGCAGTGCATTTCTTAAAGATTCGCCGACGGTTTTCGACGAGTGGTGCAGCCTCGGGAAAAAGATCGCGTCGCACGGAAATGCTGTATTGATCGCTTTTCTGCGAGCTACACCAAAGATTTTAGGCAAATTTGCAACGCATGCACGGCATGGTGAACGCTCCGCTATTTTGTCGCGTGTAATTCGATTAAGCGGTTCCATCGCAGAAACCGATGGCGAAAGCGCGTTGGCGGCATTTCGCTCAAGCGCATCGGCTTTAAGAAAGGTCTCGATCAAACAATTTGAAGAGTGGGTCGAAAACGGAATGGAAGGCAACGCGGGCGATTCGGCGAAGGCCCGGCGCAGCTATTTCGCACTGGAAACACGGGCCTCGAACGAGCGTCTGCAGGAAACGCGGCTTGGCCTGCCGCTTGAAAAAATACAGGGTATTTTACGCATTTATATCGAGGGGTTGACCGGCAAAGAGGTCGAGATCTCGCCTCTTTCAGCCATCCCGCACGAATCGCGAATCGGCGACGGGAGGACGATCTATCTGCCGGCAACGATCAGCGAATTCGAGGACGACGAGATCGATTTTCGCCTCTACAAGGTGCTCGCGGCGCACGGTGCCGGGCAGATCGAATTCGGTACATTCGAACGGGATACCGTTGAATTAAAAGCGGCTTACGCTGATCTTTTGGAACTATACGAGGCTTCCGCTGAACAACTCGACGCGTTTTCTCTCGCCGGCTACATCGAGGATGTCCAAGGCGGCGAAAAAGCTTCTCCAAATAAAGAGGTTAAGCCTCGCCATACGATACTGCCGAAGGATTCGGACTACAAGGCGGTCCTGAAGGTGTTTCCCGAACCGCGTCTTGCAAAGAAAATTTTCGGCACTATGGAAAATGCACGAATCGACAGCCGGCTGCGGCAATCGTATCGGGGGCTGCGAAAGGACCTGGACCTGATGCAACGTTTTCTTCGCGAAAACAGGCCGTTCATCTTCGATCTGCCGATGCATCAGGTGCCCTTCGAACTGCTGTTTCAGATCACACTCTGCGGAGGGGCGACCGACGACGCGCGTCAATTTTACGGACAGATCGTTTCCGAGATCGAGGGCGTTGTCGCGTCGTACCTAACTCTAAAAAATGCAACAGTTGCCGACTCGCTGATGGCAACCAGCCGCGTCTATTCGCTTTTTCAAAACATTGCTCCCGAGCAGACGCAGGAACAGGAAAGTGAGCAGGACGAGGAAAAGGGCGAGTATTCATACGACGATAAGGACGCAACCGAAGCAGTTACAGAAGATAAGATAAAACGCGACCAGCCAAAGATGGCGCAGGACATCCGAGACCTGTTCAGCGCGTGGAATAGCCTCGACGACGAAGGCGATCCCGACGACCTGCAGGGAGCCGAAGCGTGGACCCAGGGCGAGATGCCGGAACAGCAGTTAGAGGCTGATGAGATCGCATTCTCGTACGATGAATGGGACCGCGAATTGAGCGATTATCGCGTCGGCTGGAGCCGTGTGATCGAGAAAAAAGTGAAGCACGGCGACCGAAATTTTGTAGAATTGGCGCGGTCGCGATATCGCGGCGTGATCTCCTCGATCAGGCACCAATTTCAGCTCATGAAGCCCGAAAATCTAACGCGAATAAACCGTGAATTGGACGGCGAAGACTATGATTTGAATGCACTTGTGGATTTTGTCATCGACCGGAAAGCCGACGGCCATCAGTCCGAAAACATCTACACGAAGCGGCTCAGAAAACAGCGCGACGTGGCCGTGTCGATACTGCTCGATCAGTCATCGTCGACCGCCCGGACGATAACGCGAAACCCTTTGCAGCCATATACTTATCCCGGCCGGCGCATAATAGAGATCGAAAAAGAGGGCCTCGTTTTGATGAGTGAGGCACTCGAAGCAGTCGGCGACGTTTACTCGATAAACGGGTTTACATCTGAAGGCCGGCGCAACGTTAAGTTCTATGTTGTAAAGGACTTCAGCGAGAAATATTCCGACGATACCGAGCGGCGTATCGGCGGAATAACATTTCAGAACAACACTCGATTGGGCGCAGCGATACGGCATGCTGCGCATAAGCTGCTACGGCAGGAGGCGCGTACGAAACTCCTTATTATTCTTACAGATGGCCGCCCCTACGACCACGATTACGGCGACGCGCGGTACGCGCGCGAGGACGTGCGAGAGGCCCTCACAGAGGCCAAAACCAGCGGAATTACGCCGTTCTGCATAACGATCGACCGCGAATCGGAAAGCGAATTAAAAGAGCTTTACGGAGACGTCGGCTACACGATCATCGACGACGTTCTTAGTTTACCTGAGCGGATGCCAAACATTTACAGGCGTCTCACAAGCTGATCCGATCTTGCGTTTTGTGCGAAGTTTTTCGCATTTTCGGCATGAGATCTTGTATTTTCTTATACGGTTTCTCGCAGGATCTCGAGACAAATTTCGGTACTTTGTTTGAGAGATGAACAAAGTCTGTCCGGTTTCGGTTCCGGCAGTTTAAATAGGCTTTAACACTTCTTGCCGTACAAATCTTAAAAATCGTAGAAGTCTTAAAAATTAGCAAAGTAATAAAAATCGCAAGATCTGCTCTTCCAATTCTATTGAAAAACTGACACGCAATCATTTTGTTGGTATCGAATGCGCGTGGAAGCTGCTCACTTTCGGCGTAGGGTTTGCTTTTGGCTTGCGAACCCTACGCTTTTAATCTTTTCGCCCTTCGCGACAAGAACACGCTTTCGAGCCTCGGCCTCAGCGCCTCAGTTCCTGAAACATTATCATGTTCGGCTCGCTCGGTTTTACGAGGCCATAGCCGGGCAGGTATTGGACCGACCATCGGAACGTGTCGATCTGGACCGTATAAATATGATTTTCGGGATCGAAAACCTTCCATGTACCGCGCGAACCGTCGGAAGCGACGACCGTTCCGTCCGCAAGGAACCGGGTCGCACCGTAGGTGTTCAATTTGGAATCGTACGTGCGAACGATCGGGTCTGCCGATGTTTCCGCCTCGCCAAACGCGACATCGCCTGTTGCTTCGATCTCGTAGTCGCCGCCCATCCGGACGAGGTTTTGATTTGGCGGCGCAACGGCGACAATTATTTTCATCCGATTGCGCACCTTGTCGGCTGCGAATGTCGTCTCGGATGCATTCTTATTTGATGTGACCGTTTTGACGACGCGCCAGGTTCGTTTATCGTCGGTGACGGTTATGGTCAGCACTGTGGTGCCCACCTGTGAGCCGTAGAGAGTTGTGGGATTTTTGAATCGGACTGTCAGCCGGTTGCCGCCGGGAGTTGCGTAGAAGTACCAATAATGCGTGCCAACGAGGCTGTCGGAGGTCGCCTGATTGATGCCGCTTTTTAGCGGATAAGGGCTGCCGGGCTTAAGCGACTGTGCCGATGCATATCCAACTAACAGAAATAATGCTGCTGCAAGTACGAAAACTTTCGTCATGTTCGTAACTCCTCCTATTTGGAACCAAGACGAAAACCGTTTGCAGGTTTGCACAATTATTTTTGGGGCGTGATTCGCGCCCAGTCCAAGCACCTTGTTTCGTGCAGCATTTCGGGTGCGATGTCGTCTCCATTTTCCACGACTGTCCAAGCGTCGATCGAAAATTCTTGAAGTATTCAATATCCCAACCGGCCTGAAAGCCCAGAGACTGGCGTGTTATCGCACCGCATTAACGTAACTGCATTGCCATGCGGCGGCGGCGGCAGCTGGCAGCGTGAGCTTTAGCTCGCCGCCGCGCTGTTGTGCAAGCTTTGCCGCGCCTTTCGAAAATAGCGGCGAACAGACGGCTTTTTTCGGCGGCGAGATCGTTAGGGCAATGCTTGCAGAATTGTGATTTGCGATCGCAAGGTTAAATCCGTTTTGCGCTCGCTTGATCGCGGTTTCGACATTTTCGTTTGCGCCGGCGATGTCGATCAGAGCATCGTTACCTGCGGACTTAAGCGCAAGGTCTAAGATATCACGTGTAAGATCAGGGAAATTTTTGGCGGCAGAGCCGGCGTCGGGCAAAATGGTTACGACGGTACCAATGCCGAATTTGTTTATAGTAACAGCCGCCTGGCCGTTTTCGTATGCGGCGACAACGTCAGCCGTTGTCGCTTTCCATCCGCCCAAAGCTGCGTGCGGCAACTTGTACGAATGACCTGCCGCGACGCGCGAACCGATCTTTTTTCGCGCTGTCATTGAACTGTGAACTGCGTCGGGCAATTCGTCACCGCCGAACAACTTGCTACGTTCGTAGCTTCGCCCCATCGGAATTTGCGGACCGAACGCTACGACAACGCCGCCGCGTTCGACAAACGCTTTTATCAGATCGCTGTCGGTTTGCTGAAAACCGGAAACATTCGCAAGAACCAAAACAGTGCGCGCGGCGAGCAGGCGTTCGAGAACGGCAGGATTCATGTGCATCGGGTAATAAGGATAAACGCCTTCGTCCTCGCGCGGAGCGTACGGCAAAATGTCGATCGGCACGCCGAGCCTGCGAAAAGCGTCCAGCGCGGGCAGAAAATAATTGGTCCAACGCTCGACAATAAAATCGGAATATGGAATATAGAGCGCGAGCGGGTTGCGTTTGTCCGTCACTTGCGACGTGACGGTTTGGTACGCTTTCATCGCATTGAAAACGGCCTCATGGCTTTTTTCAATTTCCTTGAATTTTTTGCCTTGATCATAAATGTGAACCTGGTATGTGAACAGGGCGATGCCGTCGGTGTCGGTGACGGCCGCTGCGCTTAGTATCTGGTTGTAGATATCAGCGTAACTTGCGGTTAGGATCTCAGGCCTCAAGCGCTTTTCCATATAGGCGAAAAGCTCGACATGCGTCAGAACGATCTTTTTCTGCGCGCGTTTTGCTCCGGCGCCGAGACCGGAAAAATCACGCACACGGCGCGGCGGATATTTTTTGCGGTTGTCCGGACGATAGCTCGCCATCACGGCGCTTTGATAGATCATCATATCGAGATCGTCGATAACGCTCAGATAGCTTGCAAGCAGAGGGTCGTCGATGTGGGGAGCGCAAGCTGTCAGCAACCCGCGGTCAAGGCTTTTGATGAACCCGGCAAACTCGCGCACGTACGCGGCGTAGTAGGTTCCGCTTCCTTCCTGATAAGAATAAAAACCGGCGAGCGACGGGTGATGGCGATAGAGCCGGTAAACTTCGTTTGTTATCGCCTTGATCTCATTCATCCGCGCGGCGTAGGGCGAGTCGCGCGTCATGTCCCAGCTTACTGAAAGCAAAACGGGAATTCCTTCGCGGTCCGCACGGCTTAGGATCAATTCGACAAGGTCGTCTTTATAATTCGACTTCGCAATTTTGGACGGATAGAACGCCCCGTCGGTTGTGATCAGGTTATGCGCGATTAGAAAATTGCCGCCGATCGAGCGAAATTCATTTAAATATTTACCAAGGTCGCCGGACGGGTCTTGCTTGTCGAGATAGTTCAAAACAAAATAATCGGCGACGATGTTGCCGATACGGAACGATGCTTTTCCAACGGCTGTCGGGTGTTCCTTCGATCCTGACCACGCGTGAATGACGTAAAGTCCTGGGGGGTAATTTTTATCGATAGCGACAGTCGCCCGGTACGTGTTCGGTTTCTCTCCTTTGCGTAAATCGAGCGGCTCAGCGCCAACTGTCGGTTTTATTAAGACTGCCTCGGTTGCTCCGGTTATTGTGACCTCGACAGTCTCATTTTTTTCGGCCTTTGATTTATCAACGGCGACCGATATGGCCTGTTGCGATCTGGCGACGACTGTGAGACACAAGACCGCGAGAGCGACCGCAGTAAGGCTGCGATGGCCGCGCTTAAGGAGTTTCGTTCTAAACCCAGGGAATGATGCCATTTGTTTAGGGGGCAGTTGGATCGCCAATAACATCCCCAACGATGCTGCGCTCGCTCAAGCTCCAAGCAAGCGGACATTTTACGCAGCGCCTGCCGCAGATGGTACCGACACTTTTAGCATTCGATCGATCGCGGTCAGGTTCAGCATCAGGTGACGCGGGTGATGATAGTTTTCGACACGCTTGGGCCGCGTTTTGAATTCTTCAAATTCAACTTTCCGGTTGCCGGCGTACATCCACAATGGCGAGCCGTGATCTTTTAGCGGATAGGTTTTCAAAACGTAACCGAACGCGCGATCGAACATTTCGGCGGCCCATGCCGCGCCGGTTTTTTCGTATATGTGCAAGCTGCCTATCAGGACTTCCTCCTGCGCCCACAGGACCTTGTCTAACGTCCAGCGGTTTTCATCGACGTTCATCAGGTCGCGAAACACGCCGCCGTAAACGTCATCCCACGCAACCTCGACATGACGCTTAAATCGCTGCGCGAACGTGTTGTAGAGTTTGTCATCATTGAGCCGCTCAGCCTCGGCAAGCATCATCCACAGATTCTCGATGCAATGGCCGGTGTAAACCAGCTGACGGTATTCGTTAACCGGACGCGAAAGATCATGATTCAAAAGCTCATTATTTAATTGAAATTCCGGGTTGAAATGATAATTCAAAACCGCGTCGACACAGCGGCGAGCGACCTGTTCGAGCTCCGCATCGGCGCGCATTTTGAGCATCTGCGTTGACGTTCTTATCAGGACCATCCACACACCCTGAATGCGCGCGCCGGGAAAGTCCCGAGCATCTTTTCCCAGATAAGTCTGACCGATAGTCGGCCGGTAGTTCGGACTGTCGTATAGCTGAACGCATTTCAGCACGATCTGTTTTGCGAGGTCCCAAAAATGTCGATCGCCCGTTGCTTTTGAAAATTCCGCCAGCCCTTCGGCGATAAAGACGTCACCGTAGATCTCGCCGTCGGCGGACGAGAGCGGTTCGCCGTCGCGTGTCAGCTCTTTGGGCCACAACTCGTTTTCGCCTTTTGGTCTTGATTTGAGAACAAATTCGAGCGATCTGCGCGCAACGTCCAAATACTTTTTCTCACGTGCAAGGTTGTTATAAAGAAACGCGTAAACCCAAATGCCGCGTCCCTCGAACCAGCTCAACTTGTTGTCGTTGACTCGCTCGCCGGTGTAATCGGTGTTGCACATAAAGCCGCCGAGCTCGTGGTCGATCACGTATTTGTCCATGAACGGCAGAAAGTCGTCAAAAAGAAATCCGTGATATTTTCGCTGCAGTTCGGCAAGCGGGATCGCGAGCGACGCGGAATTTTTGCGGGCGGATCTACTTGTCCGCGCCGTTTGCGCGGCGCCGGACGATGGTGAAAACAAAAGCCCGCCGAGTCCTGCGGCTGCGGACACAAAATTTCTTCTATTCATTGGGATCGTATAAAAGCGGAAAAAACTGTCCGCTCAGTTTTTCGCCTCTTGGGATCGGTGCGACTTTTTCCTGAAGCGGCCTGTCCGAATCGGACCAAACCCCGTCGCGAATCACGTTTATAACCGCCGCGCGTCGCGGCCGGCCGGACGTGTTCGCGAACGAACCGTGAACCATCAGCGGATGGTGAAACGATGCCTCGCCTTTTTTCAGCTCGATAGGAACAGGCTGAAATTCGCGAAGCTGATCGGCGGTCAGATAATCGCGTATTGTATCCATATCGCGCGTAAAATCTTCGCGCGGCAGCAGGTTCCATTTGTGGCTTCGCGGAACGTAATGAACACATCCGTTTTCGCGGGTCGAATCGTCAAGTCCGATCCAGCATGTAAGGTGTGCCATCGGTTTTGTCCGCGTCCAGTACGAGTAATCCTGGTGCCAGATGACCTCGCCGCCGTGGTGTGCCGGCTTGCAAAAAAGCTGGTCGTGCCAAAACCGTACGGCGCCGCCTAGCAGCTGTGACGCCGGCACCAAAAAAGCCGGATGCCAAAGCAGATCGTGAAACCCGGGCCGAACCCGCCATGCGCCGAGCGCGTGAAATAAAACCATCGAAGGGTCGTTCGATTCGTTCGATTTGTATTCGTAAAAAAGCTCTCGCTCATCCTCAGCCAGATCGGTCATCTCAGCCAACTCGCCCCGAAGTGTTTCGATCTGCGTGTCGTCGAGAATGCGAATTCCTTTCAGGTAACCATTATCATTAAAAAACTCGACCTGCTCGTGGGACAGGCGATATTTGTCCGCGTCGATCTTGCCCGGCGTTTCGAAAAGCGCTCCGACCGGGGAATTTTCGGTTGACCAATCTTTAGACATATATTTCCGACATCGCGTTCACAAGATCCGCTACTTGCGACCGCTCGACCTTTCCGTTTACCCGCGCGGCGCTGCCGACGTGAAATTCGCCGATCGTGGTTTCCTGTCGCAGAACCCGTATTACATCCGCATCTACCCCGCCGCCGGCAATTATCTCGATCTCGCGCCTGGCGGTCATCTCATAAGCCCCAAGCCTAACGGCACGCTCGTACGGAGTGCCGTCGCCTCCGTGCGAAAGTATGCGGTCGATCTGCGGCAGGTCTTTAAGTTTTCTGATCGCCGCAAATTTGTTAACCGTGTCCTCAAACGCGTGATGAAACGTCGCATTGAGGTCGGGAGCCGAATCAAGGACGCGCCGCGTCGTTTCCGCATCGATGTCGGAGCCGTTGAGAAAACCCAGAACGACGCCGTCAACCCCGATCTTGTTTAGCTCGCGTGCGGAGGAACAAAGGGCTATCATCTCGGCGTCGTTTTTCACATCATAACCCGCATTTTCACGCAGCATCACACGCATCGGAAGCTGCGTCTTGTCTTTGATCTCGCGGACGAGATCGAGCGACGGCGTGAGCCCGCCAAGATCTAAGCGGCTGATCACCTCGAGACGGTTTGCGCCGCCGATTTCAGCTTCGACCGCATCTTCGACCGTACAGGCGATAATTTCAAGAACCGTTTTCCTATGTTCGTTTGTGTCCATTAATCTAATTCAGTATCGGGATCGACGTATTTGATCCGTCCACGATATGGTTCAAGCGCGGCTTTCAGTGCGTCGGTTGTCGAACCCGCAACATTCGCGCTTTGCAAAACAGGCGTCGGTTTCCCCGCGGCGATCAATTCTTCTAATGCCGCAATGACGATCGAATGGACAATAGCTGCTCCCGCGACCGTTGATGACGCCGCGGTTTTTGATGCGAGTCCGTCGAGTTGGACCAAAGCGTCGCCCGGCGGAACGCAGTTGTCTATAGAAATGTCGGCGACCTCGTACAATTTCTTGCCGCCGCTCCATCTGGCCGTGGCCGCGCGTGACGGTCCGAGGCTCGTTATCGCAATTACCTTGGCGCCGCGTTTTTTCATTTCGAGCGCCATCTCGACCGGGACCGCATTACGGCCCGAGTTCGAAATAATTATCGCCGTGTCAATGTCGCGAACATCTTCGCGGGCGATCAGTTTTTGTGCAAAGCCTTCTTCACGCTCAGCCCTTGTGCTTTCGAGCGCGCCTTTCAAAAATATCAGGCGTTCGTCGAGGATCGGATTTACGGCAGCAATTCCACCCGCACGAAAGAAAACTTCCTCAGAAATGATGTGCGAGTGTCCTGTGCCAAAAGTGTGGATCACACCGCCGCGCGATAACGTATCGGCGGCGACCTCACCCGCGCGCCGGATATTCTCTTGCTGCTCACGCAGTATGACGTCGAGGATCTCTTTTAACCCGTCGATGTAAATTTCGATGTAGTTTTTCATGCTCCGAACGGCACATTTTCGAGGCCGCTTAGATCCATTTCTCCTGTGTTCCAGCCGACTTCCCGGCAGCCGATCAAAAAGGCTCCGATCACCGGTTTAAATCGCGGCGCGGTGATGCAGGCATCCGGGAATTTTTCGGCAACCGCGCTCTTGAATTGCTCCAATACCATCGCGCACGATTCGAGCACCGAACCCTGATACGAAACCTTTGGCTCGGCGGTGTCGAGCCGCCGGATCGCGGACGCCACGGCCTCGGCCAGGTCATTGCCGGCCTGACGAAAGATGGAGACAGCTACGTCATCGCCTGCTTCGGCCGCAGCGTAACAAGAACGCGATAATGCGGCGATGTCGCGCGGTTCCATCTCGTCAAGATAGACGCGGGCAAGCGATTCGTCGAACGAATCGACGCCTAGCGCTTTTGTGATGGTTTCGAGCAACGCGGTCTTCCGGCCGCGCCCGTCAAAACTGCGAGCGGCCGCGCGAAGACAATTTTGCGCTATGCCGTACGCGCTGCCTTCGTCGCCAAAGATAGGACCCCAACCGCCGACCTTCACCGGTGTCCCATCCTCGCCAACGCCAAGTATTGCTGAGCCCGTTCCGGCAAGCGCTAGAACGCCGGACTTGCCCGAAAGCGCGCCAGCATGCGCGATAACCATGTCGCCGTTGATAATGACATTTTTAAATTCCGGATCGCGAAACAAAGAACTCATTTCGCCTGCTCCGCGTCCGTCGTAGTCGACCCCGGCAAGACCTGCGGAAATCGCCGCGATGTCCGATCTTTCGATCGAAGCATTTGCAATGGATTCGGTTATGACCGCGTCAAGCGATCTTTTTACGGTCTCTAGATCGACAAGCAAATGATTCGACGGCCCGCTCTCAGCCGCACCGGCGATCTTGCCTTCGCGGTTTATTACGAGACATCGTGTGCGGCTGCCGCCGCCATCAATTGCGAGAATATATTCCATGTCTAAGGCCGCATCTGACGATCAAGCCAATCGTACGCATTGGCAGATGCCTCGGGCGCGAAGCTGTGTCCGCCGCTGAAATAAAACGTCGATAAATTCTCTTTATTGCCGAGCAGTTTGTAAACTGGCTCAAGTTTAGCAACAGCGCGGCGCGTGCTCCACCCGCCGTTCGGGAAAACGAAATCTTCGTCGGACGCGGAAAGCAGCAGGGGCCGCGGCGCGACGAGTGACAGCAACTCGTGCATCTCGAACGGCACGTCGATCACGGCCGAGTCAGGCACCGCGCGATAAAGATCCATATTCAAACGCGGATTCGTTACATAAAAACCGAGCAGCGGCAGCAGCGCCGTGGCATTTGACCAGCGAAACGTGTTGCCGTCTATGCGGAACGTGTCGAAACCGCAGTTGCTCACTCCACATTTTATCCGGTAGTCGAACGCCATCGAAAATAGCGTCGTGTACCCGCCGTGCGAATGCCCAACGCTGGCGATTTTTTCCGTATCGACAAAATCGAGCGTTTCGAGATAGTCGATCGCGCGCGATAGGTCCCAGACCATTTTGCCCATCAGCGACCAGCGCGGATGCTTTCGGTAAAACGGGATAGCATCACCGTAATGGCCGCTTGCTGGATCGTGGCGCTCGCCAAAGCACAACGCGTCATAGGTCAACGTTACATAGCCGCGCTTTACCAGGTGCAGCGCCGTTTGCAGCTGAGGGTTGCCGGCAAGGCCTGCCGGTTCGTTTTTGCCGGCCTGTGTTGTCTGGTGCGGACACAAAATCGCAGGAACGCGCTTTGCTCGTTTTTTCGGAACCAACAGATATGCCGGGACAAATTCGCCGGGCTCGGTCTGATACGAAAATTTTCGAAGCACGTGGTCGCCGCGATCAATTTCTCCGGTAATTTTTGAAGCAATACGTGGCTTCGATCTCGGCGGCGCTCCGATAAATTTATCTAACAAATTTTTGGTGTATTCGCACCGCGTCTGCCAGCCGTCAGACGACGTGATTTTTTTATCGTTTACGACGAGCAGATCGATCAACTCGGCTTTGCCCGTGTGGTCCCCCGTGGCACGGGGTCGCGGAGCTTTAGTGATCTGCCGCCAGCGTTCCCAACTCCAGTCGACGTAATCATATTCGCTCTTCGGCAAAGGACGCGATGTTTTTTTGATCTGTCCGCTGACAGCAGTCGCAGCCATCGCGATGCCGGCAAGCTCAATAAAATTCCTGCGGTCGATTTTCATATCAGACTCATTTTTTTTCCGCTGCCGCAACTCCATTGTTGATCCCGATGCTCGGCAGCTTGACGCTCTTGCCGCTGCGCAATGTCACCGACGTATCGCCTTTTGCTCCGTTCGGACCTGCAACTTTTATTTCAAATTTTGCGCGACCGTTTTCTTTTTTCGCAACCCACGCCCCGAAACGAAATGCTCCGTTTGCGTCGGTAAATTTCCGCGCCACGAGCAGCGGCTCGCCGGCGGCAAATCTGTAAACGCTGACCGTAGCGCGGTCGATAGGTTTTTTGGTTTTTGCATCGATCACACGGCCGCTCCCTTCGCCAAGAAACGGGTAGTATTCACGTCCCAAAAATTCGGGCAGTGCGAGATCGTTCCACCGTTCGCGCGTCGATCGTTCGCGCGATAACCAGATCGCTGAAAATACCAGCAAGCCGTTGATCTTTCCCTTGTCGTATTGATCGATGGCGTGGTCCAGGATATAACGAATGCTTTCGGCCGGCGGTGTCTGCGCACTGTTAAAAATATAGACGCCTGATATTACATCCTTCCCGGGAAATGTCCGGCGGATAGTGTCGATGTAGCTGTCATAATTTTTGTAATTTTCCGTCTGTTTCCAAACCCAGAAATTCACGCCGTCAACATATTTCAAGACCGTATCGTCAACGCGATCAAGCTGATGATTGTAAACAACAATGTAGAGCTTGAGATTCGGCGTCGTGGCGGGCGATTTACGGTCGACGTTTCCGTTTGTGTCGATACGGCGTCCGAGCAACGCGTCTTTTATGTCATGCAGATTGTCAGCCGTTAAAGCTTTTGGATAGTCGTTAAAAAAATCGTCGATGATAACGCCGGTCAGTTGCGGACAAGTTTTCGACATTTCCGAAAAACGGTGCGCGCCTTGTATCATGCCGGGCGCCTTGCCCGCCAGCGGATGCATGACGTCCGTATCAGCCGGCTGATTGATAACACCGTGCTCCGACGGCGGGGTCAGCATGCCATACAGCTTGTTTACGTCCCAATTATGACAATTATTCTCGACGTTTTCCGCAAAGGTATAACCGTTATAGGTCGCGTGCGAGACCATAGCGTTTTCGCCAAAATCAAACGCGTTCTGTATCAGCTCGCCCTCGGTCCAGCCATTTCCGCCAAAGGCAGTCCCTTTGAATGGATGGTAGGAACCGAGAAAACCCTGAAATTTCTTCGGGGCTTTGTCCGATTGCGCCGCGATGCTCAGCGGCTGAATGAACATGCCGAAAGTGACTATAAATGCTAGGAGTGCTGTTTTTTTCATCTTAGTGTGACCGTGATCGTGTGCTGTCCCTGACTTATGTTTAACTTAACCGACGACGACGACGCATCGTAGCCGAACACTGTGAGCGGCTGGCCGTCCACCGACACGGTTTCCGGCCGCGATCCCGTAAAAAATAAAATTTGAGCGTCAGCGTTCGAATTAACTATTGCAGTAATGACTCTGCCGTAATCGATCGCAAGATCTGCCGGCGCGCTTGCCGAAAAAAAAGTTCTGTTCCGACCTGACACCGACAGAGCGTTGCTTGCCGCGAGGGTTTTAACATTCATACCGCGCTGCGTGACCGTCAGCGAACTTGCATTTGCGGACCATCCGCCGTTGCCGATTTTGTTCTGACTGGCGCCGATGCGGAAAAGTATCAGGTCAGATTCGCCGTCTCGGTCAACTCTGATTCCTTTAAAATTCGCGCCCGCAACGCCTGTCATTTTCGAGATCAGTGAACTTGCGTCCCTCGCGCTTTTTGACGGCACAAGCGCGACCAGGAATTGAGCATCCGCCGATCTGTTTGGCAGCATAACGTCCCAGTAAACCGGCTGCGGCGGCGTTTTTGCGGGCGTCGTTGTCGCAAAAACTGGATAAGGAATGTGACCGTCTTTGACGCTGGAAAGAGCTTCGGGATTCAGGAAAGAACGTGCGGCTAGCGATGCATTTTCGGTTGTATAAATGACGCTGTCGCGTTCGGCTTCCAGTTTGGCACCGTCCGCGAAATGCAAGAGAAAATCCAATTTCACCGGTGCTCGGTTCGATTTGATATCGTCAAAAACCACAAAATAATTCGGCTTTACGAACACGACTCGACGAGCGTAACGCGAGAGTTTTCCGTTATAAACGGACGACAACTCGCTTGCGGCCTCGTCATGAAATTCGCTCGTGATCGAATCAGAAATTCGCGGATATCGGTCGAGCGCCGTAAACTCAGGCGTGTCGGGGAACGTCTGGCTTTCGTCGTTGCCGTCAACCAAAACGGTATTGTGGCCGGCGGCCTGAGTAAAATATGTCGCGTAGTACGGGTCTTTGTAATAGTCGGACCATCCGGCTTCGGTCGCGAGCGGCTCGCCAAATGCGCTTATCTGAAACGATCCTTGGTCGGCGTGGCCGTGATTAAAATTAGGCCCGGCGCGAAATAGCATTTCAATGCTGTCTTGCCCCCAGCCGGTCCGAAATGTGGCGTCGCCCTTATTTTTGAAGATCCTCGATGTTGGCAGATTTACCTCTGCCGGCGAACGCGGAGCGATATCATCGTTGTAGAAAATAAATTGCTGCAGCGACGGTCGGTCAAACTGCGAATAATACCAGCGAACAACCGGATCTTTAGATTGATAAACAAGCGCCGGTATGCCGTGACCAGCGGGCGGATGCGTGTCGCCCGTGTCCATGCTCCCCTCGCCGGCGTACGTGTAGAGCGCGTAGCCAAGCGAATCTCTTATGTGCGTAGTGTTCCAGTAATCGACGCCGAATGCGCGGCGGATCGCAACCGTCGCCGGTGCGAGCGTTTCCAGGCCGAATTCCTGATAACTGATGCCTTCGCCGTAGCTGCCGTCGGCAAGATAGCTCGCCTTGATATGGGCCTCGAGTTTAGACATCAGGCCAACAACGTACAGATCGAACCTGCCGCCTGATTCTTCCGCTGTGACGTCGCCCGCGATCGCGGACGCGGCGATCAACGCGCCGCCGACCGTGTGGGCGATCCAATTGCTGGTGTTCGCCATCGCGCGGTTGTCGAGAAAATATTCCTTATATGTCGGAATGATGGATCGTTCGACTATAGCGCGCCGTACCTGCGACCGTTCCGTTGCGGTCATGTCGTCGTAAAGCAGGTCATAGCCAAGTGCGACGTCAACCGCCAGCTGTCCCGCCGGATAATAGGTGTGCTGGCCGTGAGCGGTGAACCACGGCGGTTCCCAGCGTCCCCAGCGCGACACGTCGAGCAGGGCTTTTTTCGCGGCAGCTTTCGCCGTTGCATCGTTTGTCAGATATCCGGTAAATGCATTGTGCGAGATGCGGAGCCGCGCACGCGACAGCACGTCGAAATAACCCAAAAGCGACGGCAGCAAATAATTTTTATCAAGCAGCTCGAATGTGTCGCCGCCGCTCGCTACGTCACCAGTTTTTCGTGTGTTCTCGGCTGTCGTTTTGACGTATTCCCAGACTTTTGCAAGCTTCGGATCATTCATTCGAGCAAGGAGTTTTTCCTTGTCGTTCGTATCGAAATAAAGCCGCGGGTGCGAAGCCTGTCGGCTCGGATAGACAAGAAGGCGGAGTTCGCTCTCAACGATCTTGCCGTTGGCGAGTGTTCCGCTCAAATCGGCATTTAATAAACCGGCGTCCTGCCCTCCTACACGATAGATATCCGCGTTCGTCCATACGCCATCGCCTTTCGTCTTATCTCCGTGCGTGCCGTCGTCGTAAAGTTTGGCAGTCGTTACGACCTTTCCGTCCGGGCCACGCAATGAACATTCGGCCCGTGTGAGTTTTGCGGGCGAGGCGGCCTCGATGCGGATCGTGTCACCCGCGTGGTATGAAATTTCAGATAATTGCTGCGGCCACGGATCGAATAGACGCGCCGACGGTGTCTTCAGATCGAATTGTGCGTTGCGGGTCGCGACAAGGTCAACGTCGTCGATCAGGAACCGGTAAGTTACATCAGCGTTTGCATCTTGAATTTGAGCGACTAGATAAACCGCTTCGATGCCGGCTCCGGGCATCAGCCGCTTGCCTTGCGCGTCAACCAGATCCGACAACGCTATCTCGGCTTTAGCCCACCCGCCCGTTATCGCCGGTATATGTTTTATGTAACGATTGCCATCCGCTCCGGCGATGCCCATTTCGATTGTTGAATTTCCTGCAACTGCGTTCAGCCTGTAACTAAAAACAAATTTTGAGGCATGTCCCGCAACCATCGGCACCTTTCGGATAAAACCGAAACGCAGATCTCCGTTTCGCGTCGGCTGGACGACACGCATCAGCGCACGGCCGCCAGGAGCTCCGAAATCAGACGTCGGCGTAATCGACGGCTCATATCCGATATCCTGCGCGGGCGGGTAGCTTGCAAATTGTCCGAGGCTGTCACCCTGAAAATCTTCGTGCATCGTGTAGGGCACAAGAAACCGGTCAGAGCTTTGCCCATAGGAAACGATCGCTGCCAGAAACACTATGGCGGTGATCAGAATTATAGATTTGAATGATCTTTTTCTCTTAAAAATGAACCCTTGCGTCATCATTATCGGGAAACAACCTTCGGAATAACTGAAAAAACTGATAGCTGATAACTTATAACCGTCTGCATTCAGCTACTTAAACTCTTCTTCTAAAACGCCCCAGAGTTTTTCGCGGGTCAAACTGCTGCCGGCAAAGATCGCGATGCCCTGGGGGTTTGCTTTTCTTGCCGCCTCGATCGCTAACTTTAATTTTTCCGGAGGCAGAAATCCCGGCGGAAGATCGGCGCGAAAGACCGCGAGTTTTCTTGATAGCTCCGCAAGCGCCTCTTGTGTTGCGCCGCGTCCGTCGCTTGCGGTGACTGAATTGATAAGCGGCGTGACATCGCGTTCGACCTGAGGTGCAAATTGAGCAAGGCGCGGCTTGGCAGTATCGTATGCCGTTTTGATCATTCGCGCCTTTTCAGCGCGGCCTTTTGTATCAGTCACGGGCAGCGTCTGAAATTCGTTTAGCCTGTCGCGAATGTCGTCCCAGGGTTTTAGCTCTTCGCGGTAAAGGTACGTCGATGCGATGCCCGCATATATCGGCCGCTCATGTCGGACCCATTCCATCTGCCGCTCGGTCATTTCAGTCAAGTGCGCAAGATAGCTGTCAAAGCTGCCGGCAAAATGGCTGCGGTACGTCATAGGCATATACACGTCGATCCACGGCGTCCACTGGTCCCAGTGCTGGCCGAGAAAGCGTCCGCTTAGGATTGGATTTTTGAATACTGCCGCTGAGGTCTGGATCTTTGGATTGATGCGCTTTACGTTTTGGGCAACTGCGCGGACAAAGGTTTCGATCTGATGGGCGCGATAGTCATAGAAAAAATAGCGCATATCCGGCGGCCCGCCGGGAATCGTTCGACCGTTTAGGATGAAATTTGCCTTTTCGCGACGATCCATTTTGTTCCAATCGGCAGGCAGCATCGTCGGATCGCTCCACCAGTTTGCTTCGATTCGCGGCTGGGCAGGATTCACCCGGTAACGTTCTTCAGGCAACGATTCGTAGCTCAACATCGCGTATCGCGGGATGTGCTTCAGGCAATAATCGCAGAAACAATAGCTGTCCGGCGCAACGTCTCCGGGATAACGGACGTAGTCGTGATGAACCGAATCGACGTCGTAATTTGCCGCGATCTCTTCGAACATCGGCAGCAGCCATTGATCGACGTAACCGGGTCGCCGCGCGGGGCACATCCATACATAAGGATACTGGCGCGTCTTGCCGAGTTTTTCGGACAACATCGTCTCGCCATCCGGGTTGAGCTCTGCCCATTCCGGATGTTCACGAAAAGCGGCGCCGTTTGCTCCTTCCGAAAAATCGACAAGCCAGGCGTCGACCTTTATGCCGACGGCGTGCGCCTCGCGGACGAGATTTCCGAGCAGATCGAAATTTTCCCAGCCCTTTGCAATTGCCTGCGGAAATCGCTTGCTTTTCCAATAAATGCCGCCGTCACTGTCCTTGACATCCATGACGATCGTGTCGATGTGAGCGAGTTTGCATTTGGCGACAAAGGCGCGGACTGACTCAACATTTTTTTGTACATCCATCGGATGCGCCCATAAGGCATGAACCTCCTTCTTTTGCGGCGTCAGGTCAGGCTGATCTGCCGCGATCGGCGTGGCCAAGCCGAACGCTGCGAGAGCGGCCAGAATGTATATAAAAAATGACCCGTGCGATAAATAGTTCCTTACAATTCCCATTTTTCCTTAATATTCCTCAATGATTTCAGCGTTATCACCCGAGGCTCCAAGCGAGCGAAAAACGCCGCGTTTTGACCATCTGAAAATGAACAGACCGCCGCTTAGAGCTCCGACCAAAAGCGAGATCCCAAGTATCGTCCAGTGCCCGCCGAACGGGCTAATGACGGCAAGGATCGCCGCGGCGCAAAACGCCACTCCGAGAAAGCAGTCGATGATGTCGCGGACCGTCTCATCCTTGATCTTCTTGTGTTCGTCGTCACTCAGCTCGGCGGTGATAGGCCCCCAAAATCCGGGCGGGCGGCAGCGGCGATAAAATTCGCGAAGCGTTTCAATTTTTTCGGCCGGCGTGATCAGACTAATGACGACTATGGTGACAAGACCCAACCCGAACAGCAGCAGAAATCCTTGCCAAAACGGATGAACTTTTTCATCGGAAAACCCTAGCGGAAACCATACGATGTAACTAAGCGGCAGGCCGAGGACAAGCGCCGCAGCTTCGCCGTAAATGTTCAACCGCCACCAGAAAAACCGTAGCCACGACAGCGGCAGAATGAATGCGAAAACTACGGAGTTTATAAACAGGAACCACGCCCTTAGCCCCTCGACAAAGTAATAAGAAACGATCAGCGATAGGGCAAAGATACCTATGGAACCGAGGCGTCCGACCCAGACATAATGTTTTTCACTTGCATCGGGCCGCACGAAAGGCTTGTAAAAATCGTTGACTACGTAGGACGCGCCCCAGTTCATCTGCGTGCTGATCGTGGACATATAGGCTGCGAAGATCCCCGCGACAAGCAACCCAAGCAAGCCTGTCGGCGCGTAGGTATTCACAATCCGCGCCCATATTTCGCCGGGTTCGGCAACACTGCCCGGCGCGAACAACGCCGCGCCGATCAACCCTAAAAAGATGAATGGCACGACGCGTACGATCAGCGTCAGCAGCGTGTTGAAAAGCTGGCCGACTTGCGCGTGAAACTCGTTTCGGGCGGCCATGAACCGCTGTGCGGTAAAACCCTCGCCGCCCGTCGGCGACGCCGCAAAGAAAAGCCCTTGCACGACAAACGCCGTTATCGTCAATCCATCCAACCCGGTCGTAGGCAGCGTCACGCTGAAAAACGATGTGGTGTCCGCTCCGCGTGCGGCCTCGATAGCCTGATAGACATGCGGCATGCCGCCGATGGCCGCAAGAACGATCGGGACGAGTATGATGTTGCCGATGAGAAAAATGCCGAACTGGTAGGCGTCCGTATAAGCGACGCCGTAGAGGCCGGATGTCACGGTATATACGGCGGTGACGATCGCCGAAAAAAGAATCAAATTTATCGGGGCCCATCCCAATATCGGACCAAGCGCGGCTCCGAGCCAGCCTGAAACATATCCCATCAAGACGATGATGAAGATGCTCATAAATACGGCATAAACTCCGCGATAAACGTGAGCGAAATGGCCGCCGTAGCGGACGCCCAGCAACTCCGCCGACGTTACCGTACCGAGCCGCCGCCAATATTTTGACCACAGCACCGCGCCGATCGGCATCCAGATAACGTACGGTATCCACCACACGGCGTTGCCGAGCAATCCGCCTTGATAGGTGAGCATCGTTACAGCGGGTGCGAGACCGGCATCCGTGTATGTGGCGACCGCCGAAAGAGCGATGATCCACCACGGCATGTTGCGGCCCGACACAAAATAATCGGCCATGCTTCTGCCTGCCCGGCGCATGAAATACAGGCCGACGACAAGCATGAAGAGAAAATAAAGTCCGACTACTGCCCAATCGAGTGTTTTCAACTCGCCCACCTCACAGTATTTTTTAGTGTTCCAACCCGCTCGATCTCACAGACGAGTTCGTCCCCGTTTTTCAGTGATGTCGATCTATCGCCAAGTCCTGCTCCGGCCGGCGTGCCCGTCGAGATAATATCGCCCGCCTCGAGCGTCATTATCGATGAGGCGTAGGCGATCTGCTCGGGTATGTCGAAGATCATGTCGCGCGTGTTGCCGTGCTGACGCAACTCGCCGTTCAGATAAAATTTGATCTCGAGATCGTGCGGATCGGGGATTTCGTCTTTCGTAACCAAGACCGGCCCGCACGGAGCAAAGCCGTCAAACCATTTCCCGGCAAGCCAGTCGCAAAAACCGTCCATTTCCCGCCGATGACGATCTTCGATCCGCGAATTTAATCCGCGCTCGGAAATATCGTTCAAGATCGTATATCCGAAAACGTGATCGTATGCGTTTTCCTGGGTTATATTCTTGCCGCCTTTGCCGATAACTACCGCAAGTTCCGTTTCCCAACCAACGCGTACGTTCACACCGGTAAGAACGATTTCGGAACCGTGCCCGGTCAGCGAGGTTGAAGGTTTGAGAAAAAGCTGCTGCGTAAAGTTTGCGCGTTTTTCCGGCTCGACGTAGCCGCTCTCAGTAATGTGCGCCCGATAGTTTCCCGCAAGACAAATGATCTTTCCGGGACGCTCAACCGGCGGAAGAAATTCGATCTCGGACAGATGGTCCGGGCTGACAACTTTTTCGGGCTCTATGTCGGTACCGCTTGCGTATGATTCGATCAACGAGGTCATGCCCAGACCATTGGAAATAAGCGACGTCAGGTCGGCTATCCGCCCGCCCTCGTTGACCGCTCCGATCTTTTTCTGATCACCTTTTTTGTAGGTTATTAATTTCATCAGTCATTCTGTTGCGACGGCCGGTTCGGCCTTGAACTTTTCTGCCCGGTCATTTTCTCTGCGCATAAATCTCCGGTGCAGCTGATATAAGAAGATGGCTAAAATGAAAAGAGCGGCACCGCTGCCAAAATTGATGTACTGCCCGATTCCGGTCGGCTGTGTAAAACCTGCGATGACCAACATCGCGCCGGTCCCGGCGGTAACCCAACCGATGATCTTGAATGGCGAGAAAACTTCACCGGTGACCTTGGCGTGCGTCTTTTCAGTGTTGACCGGCGTCGATAATTTCAAAAAGAACGCGTCGATCCTCGCCTTTTCCTCGGCGGAAGGTTTCTCCAAAAATGTCGTTACCGCCATCGCGCCGATCGTTACTGCAAAGTTTGTCAAAATACTTATTGCCTCGTAATCGTAGCGTAGCCAGTTCGCGTCGATCCCGGGTTGGTTGGATAAGACAAGTGATTTGTACAGGTAAAAGCTAAGCCCGGAAACGAAACCTGTCGCGATACCCGCAGCGGCGCCGCGCCACGTTACTTTCCGGACCAGTAAACCGGCAAGCATCGGTATCAGCATCGGCCCGACGAACAATCCAAACACGGTAACCATCACCTCAAACAAACCTTTTTTCGCGGAAGCGATCAGGCTGATACCGATCAGCACCGTTGCAACGCCGATCAAGAGCGTTGCGGCCCGTCCGACTATAACAAGCCGTTTCTGCGTCGCATTTTTGTCGAACAAACGACGGTAAATGTCTTCGGTTATCACGCTCGCCATCACGTTGTAATCGCCGCTTAACGTCGACATCGTCGCCGAAAACATCGCCGCAACCATAAGTCCCATCAGCCCGACAGGGAGGAATTTCAGCGACAGCGCCGCGTATGTATATTGCGGCGAATTCGGCGGCGTCATTAATTCTGGAAGAAGAGTACGCGCCGCCATCGCCGGCAAGATAAAAAGAGGCGGGCCGATGATTTTCAGCGCGACTGCGAGCATACCTGCCCGGCGCGCATCGCGTTCGTCACGTGTGCTGTAAAATTTTTGCGCAAACGCCCAGTTGCCGTTGTAGCTGAGAGTTATCAAAAGATAGAAGGCGAAAACGTAAACTATCGAAAACGGTTCGCTCACCGGAGCGTTGAATCCGGGGGGAGTTGACGAGAGAAATGCGCCGAACGAATCGAACTGCGAAAAAACGATCGGGAACAGCACGATAACGCCGAGCGTCAATATGATGAACTGCACAAAATCGGTAACGACAACAGCCCACAGACCACCCATGAATGTGTACGCCAGCATAACCACGCCGCTGACGATAATGCTCATTTTCAGGTCGTACCCGAGGCCGACCGAAACAAAAACGCCGGTCGCATAGATCTTCAATCCATCGTCGATGACTTTTAGCGGAATGCCGAGCCACGCGATCACCTGGCGGATCGGGCCGCTGTAACGTTCTTCGAGAAATTCGACAGGACTGATCAACCCGGCCCGGCGCCAACGACCGGCGAGAAATATCGTGCCGATCACCATTGCCGCCGCCGAGCTCCACGCAAGCGTGACCGAGACAAAGCCGAACCGGTACGCCATTTCGGAATAAGCAACAAACGTGAAGGCGCTAAAACCTGTCAGGTAAAACGAGACCCCGGCCAGCCACCACGGTATCGCATTACCGCCGGTGAAAAAATCGCGGACGTGTTTCATCTTTCGCCAGAAATACAACCCGATAAGCGTCAGCAGCAGGAAGTATCCGGCGATGATGAGATGGTCGGCTGTGTGGAGTCCTTCAGTCATTCAGAATTAAAAACGTTTCGCTATTTGCTGTGGGCAAATTGCACCCGAGTGAGGAGAGAGATCCTGTAGCGCCTGTCAATCTGTTTCGGGTACTTTCGTGTTAATTCGTGGCTTAACTCTTTTAACCGGAACGACGAAACAACACGAAAAACCACGAACGAAAAACAAATCGATAATCAATTTGCCTTTATATGTTTCGCGACATCGACGTACCCTGAACCGCCTCGGTCTTACCTGACACAAGCGAGTGTGAAACTGCGTCCAACACGGCTGTCACCTGCCGGCCGTCAAACGCCGTGACCTTTGGTTCGGTATCGTTCAGAATCGCATCGATAAAATCCGAAAGGCATTCGACAAACGCTCCTCTTAGCTTTCCGAATATTTCCGAGGTCAAAAATACCTTCGGGTATGTAAACTGCTTTTCGGTGCTCATCTCGATCGATTCGCGCTTACGGTCGAAATGAATATGCCCGTTGCTGCCGATCACCTCGACAAACGAATCGGTTATAGTCGGGAAAGTGTTCGGATATATCCACGCCGATTCGATCGTCGCGAACGCTCCGCTTTCAAATTTCACCTGAGCTTGTACCAGATCGTACGTGTCGATGCCGCGCGACGAGAGCACGCCTTTCGCGCCGTACGCGTGTACCTCGACCGGTTCGCTCGCAAAATACCAACGCATTAGATCGATGTCGTGCGCCCCGAGAAAATGGATCGGCGTGGTCTGGTGTGCCCAATTTATCATCTCGGTCGCAACCCATATCGTGTCATTTTTTCGAGCGTATCCGGCCACAGGTCGTCCGATATCGCCGTTCGAGATGCTGCGAAATCCCTGATAATACGACGACAGCCAACGGTGATTGAATGCGACCTGGAGCTTTTGTTTCGGCCGGCCTTGCGCAAGCTTCAACAGCTCGTCTGCGTCGTGCAGATCGGTCGTAAAAGGCTTTTCGCAAAGGATATGCTTACCCGCTTCGAGTGCGGCTTTTACCGGTTCGTAATGGGCAAAATCGGGCGTTGCGACACAAACCGCGTCGACCGATTTGTCCGCAAGCAGATCGTGATAATCGGAATAGCGGTTAGCAACGTTGTATCTGTCGCCGATCTCATCCAGACGATCGCTGCCGCGGTTGCAAATAGCAGTCACTTCTGCCAACGGATGCGCCGCGTAGATACGTGTGTACATCTCGCCCATTATGCCGAGCCCGATCACGCCGATTCTTACTTTGTCCGTCATGTTCTTACTAAACAGCGAAATATTGAATTTCCAATCACGGATCGCCACGAGGGTCCATCATTTCTAAAACGATAGAGTCACTGCACAGGAATAGTCCCGTCAGCCTTACTAAAAAGCCGTTGCTCCAGTTTCTTCGCATCAGCATACAGGACTTTCTCGGTTTCGGGCGAGACCTTTGACGAAACCACCTCGTAGCCGCCGGCCGGATACGAAGTCGCCATCGGCAGGTAGCCGATGTACCCGTTTGCGATACCGACAATAAACGTTTTGTGTTCCGCACGCTTTTTGATCTCGAGCCCGATCTCGACAAAAACCTCCGCCGGCACGGCGAGAAATACCGCATCGTCGATCCGAAGCGCCTGCAGCTCGATCGGCATTACGCCATCGGAGAACTTTGAAGTTTCCTTTGCATAATAATCCGTTATCGATGCATACAACAGACCGGACTTCGCCTTCATGACCTGCTCAGTCGTAGCCCCGTTCGACGACACTTCGGCGAGATGTTTTTCAGCGGAGACAAGCGCTTCTGCGGCTGCCGGGATCGCGGGTAATTCCTTTAACGGAAATTCCGCGATCGAGGCCGCAGTTTCGATCTTTGGTCTATCCGTAGTTTCGATTTTTTCGAGAACGGCGATCGCCTCTCTGCCAAGCTTTTCTCCGAGTTCGGCTGCATGCTCGAACGTTCGTCCCGGTGTTATTATGCCTATCGCGCTTAGTTCCGATGAATGCCCCATACTTATGTTTCCCTGTGTCCCGTTCACGAACATTGCGAAACCGTCGCCGCCAAGGTCCTTCTCGATCGTGTCCACGGCAAAATAAGGAAAATCTCCCGTCGCAAGCAGATTGTCCGAACCGAGTACCGTCGGATGACATGAATAATTGATCAAAACGCCTTTAACGGCTCCGGCTTTGTCTTCGACCTTTATTATGCCGATCTCGTCGTCGATCGGTTTTTTATCCTCGGTCCGCCGGTTTACGCCTATGCCATCGACATAGCCGCTGCCGATGCCGACACGCGCTTCGAATCTGTTCTCCCACGCGGCTGTCACGCTGTTTTCGATCGCGTCCGCAAGTGAGCTCATATAATCCGGATCAAGCGATTCGTCAGGATTAAAAAAGGTGCGAATTGTTACCGGCCCCGCATGAGTATGGGTCGCGGCGATCATTATCGCGCCCTTTTTTATTCCAGTTCTACTCTCGATACGGCTGCGGACCTGCTCGACAAACTCCGCCGAAACTGCAAGCACGTCCAGGCTCACAATGGCGGCGGTGCGACCGCTGCTTTCAAGAACAAACGCGCGCGAAAACAGCTCGTCGTGAATCCCCTCGCAAACTCCTTGCCTTGCGGCAAAACCGGCAAGCGGCGCACCTATGGGCGGTGAAATCGATTGCTTACTAAAACCTGCTTTAAACACTGTGTCCCCTTTATGTGCAGACAAATCCCGACGGGATGGAAGTCGCAAATGGCGCGTTTTCTGTTTCGCGCCACTCGCGAATTGAATGCAACTTCGGCATCTAAAAAGTAACTCTTACGCCGAGTTGAAGCGTCTGCGGAAGAAAGTAAATATTTCGTGCCGGAATGCTTCCCCGCAACGGATTCGTTAAAGCGTTTGCCCCGGCAACTTGCGTGTGAAAAACCTGATTATGCAGCACCTCTTGCGTGGCATTGAACACGTCCAGCCGAAGTTCGAGTTTCGCGAATTCGCCAAACCTCGCTGTCTTTGCCAGCGACCAGTCGAGCCTTCGGGTATAGAGGTAACGAAAGGCGTTACGTGGTATGTTGCCCACCCCCGTGTAGTTCAGATCGATCGCGTCAGGCCTGATAATATACAGACGCGATCCATTGTTCCACGCGTCCAGGGCGGCCTTCCATTCTTCGTCTGTAAACGGCGCCGTATTTCCGAAATTTCCTCGTTCGACTACGGAAACGCCTGTGTTTGTATGCCCCGCAGCGGTTAGCAGATATGGCGAGAACGGCTGACCAGATTGTAGTGTGAATATTCCAGACAAACGCCAGCCGCCGAATATCGCATTAACAAAGCCGCCTTTGTCGAGGAACATCTTGCCCTTGCCGAACGGCAATTCGACGGTGCCGCTCGTCACCCACCGGTGCGGAATATCAAGGATCGACACGCCTTTGCCCGCGTTGAAATCGCGATTGTTCGGCAGGAATGCGTGGTTTTGCCCTAACGAGCCCGTTTCGGCTCCCTGGTCGACCGAGTGCGAATAAGTATAGGTCGAAAGAAAGCTGTAACCGCCCGAGAACCGCTTGTCCACCTTTACAGTCAATGCGTCGTACCAAGCCTTGAGCACATTGGCCACGATGTTTGAACCTATCGTAAAGTTTTCATAAGGCCGCCGCAGGTATGGATTTTCCTCCGCGACCGTACTGCCGAAGTTGGCCGGTTTATCGCTAAATGTCGGCTGGTTGAAAAACCATTGTACAGGCAGATTTCTAGTTCTTGAGCCTTTATAGCTGACATCCAGGACCATATTTCGCATGATCTCCCGCTGGACGCCAACGCTCCACTCCTGGGACATCGGTGTCTTGTATGGACCAAGGCCCGAGACCGAGATGACGGAGCCATTCTTCAGAACGTCTTTGTTAACACCATTCGGGACACCGATAAAAATGCCGCTGCTACCCGGCGGTGTGAACTGGTCGCTCGGAAACGGATCGCTAAACGTCGCCGCGGGCGAGGTGAACGATGCCGTATTAGACTCAAAACTGCCCAGACCGCTCAGCGGCGCATAGTACAGCCAATGGTAAAACTGGTTCGTGTTCGTGTAGAAAATTCCGTAGCCTGCCCTGATCACGGTGTTGTCGCTCTTAAAGGGACGCCATGCAATGCCGAGCCGCGGTGCAAAATCGTTCTTATCCGTCGGGACAACGCCGGGACCGGTACAGCAGACAACTCTCGGATCGTTCGCCAGC
>DATJGV010000099.1:0-9816 GCA_035494575.1 Pyrinomonadaceae bacterium
GGCACGCGGTACGGCGGCAGCTCCATGATGAACGGCGGAGGAGGAGCCTTCAATATTGTTCGCTTCAGGATAAAAGCAACGGCCACCGCGACCAGCATCCCCAGAGCGTACATCGACAACATCAGCACCGCTGCCAGCGAAACAAATCCAAGAACGGTCTTTCCCGCAAAAAATGCCGCGATCATCAGCGTGTAAACCGGCAGCCGCGCCGAGCAGCTCATAAACGGCGCTATCAGGATGGTCGCAAAACGGTCGCGGCGGTTTTCGATCGTTCGCGTCGCCATAATTCCCGGTATCGCGCAAGCGAAGCTCGACATCAACGGCAAAAACGCCTTGCCGTGAAGACCGACGCGGCTCATCAGCTTGTCCATCAGAAACGCCGCGCGTGCCATGTAACCCGTGTCTTCGAGCAGCGAAATAAAAAGAAAAAGCAGTAATATCTGCGGCAGAAAAACAAGCACGCCGCCGACGCCGGCGATAATTCCGTCCACCACCAGATCGGTCAGAATGCCCGGCGGCATCTCGGCCCGCACGAAATCACCGATCGCGCCAAATCCCTGGTCCAGCAGGTCCATCGGCAGGCTCGCCCACGAAAAGATCGTTTGAAAGACGAAAAGCAGAACGCCGATAAGGATCAATAACCCGAAGATCTTATGCGTCAGGACGCGGTCGATCTTTTCCGAAAGCTTGTGCTCGCGGCGGTCGTTGTGCTTGACCGTTTCCTGAACGACGTCCGAGATAAAGTTGTACCGCGCAAATATCTTGCCGTGCGGACCACCGTTTTCGCTTGCTCCGTTCAGTTCGAATGGAATTTTTGGCTGTTTTGCCAAGACCGAATGGATAGTCTCAGATAACTCGTCCCGCCCGCGTCCGCTTTTTGCATTCACAGCAACGACCGGAACGCCGAGCAATTCGGAAAATTTCGCGATGTCGATCTCGTGCTTTTGCTTTTCAAAGGCATCGATCATCGTCAGCGCGACGACGACCGGCACACCGAATTCGAAAAGCTGCGTTACAAGATAAAGATTGCGTTCGAGATTGGTCGCATCGACTACGGCTATTATTGCGTCCGGTTTTTTGACGCCGGAGATCTGTCCCGTGATGACGTCGCGGGCGATCCGCTCGTCCATCGACGTTGCGTCGAGGCTGTACAAGCCGGGCAGGTCGATAAGCGTCGCCGCCGAGCCGTTAAGCTGCCATGCGCCCTGTTTGCGCTCGACGGTAACGCCTGGATAGTTTGCGACCTTCTGCTTTAAACCTGTAAGTGAATTGAAAAGAGTTGTCTTGCCCGCGTTCGGGTTTCCCGCGAGTGCTATCGTGAGTTGATGTTTTATGCCTGGTTTTGCAGACGTTGTGTCCATTTGAAGCGAGCCGTCCTGAAAAATACTGTTAGATGCTCACTTCGATCGAATCGGCCTCGTTTTTTCGCATCGCGAGGCTGTAACCTCGAACCCGCACTTCGATAGGGTCGCCGAACGGCGCGGTCTTTATGACCTTTACCGAAACGCCCGGAATAACGCCCATTTCCAAGAGACGCCTGATGACGCGGCCTTCGCCATTGACCGACACGACCCGGGCATCCGCCCCGATCGGCAAATTGGTTAGACTCAAACTTTCGATGACATTAGAAGTGTTCTGCATTTTCCAGTGAACCCTCTTAAGAGGTATTTCTACAAAATACAGTGTAGCCTAATTGAAAATAGATTTCAATTTCAACTAAAGGATTTTATGAAAAACAATTTGCCCGCGAAACACACGAAGAAAGCAAAAGAGCGTTGGCCCACGAATCACGCGAAAGAACGCGAATAAAAGAAAGAATTAATTTAATAGGTTGTTCATTCGCGCCGATTCGCGCTATTCGCGGGCAAATTCCTCTTTTTTCGTGTGTTTCGCGGGCAAATCCTTTTCGCCAGCTATTTTGGCAGGCTGTCTGAAATGTTTACTAGGTCTGCCTGGTACGCTCCAAGCGTAATTCGTAACGGAAGGCGTTTCGCATCCGTTCCCAGCCAGATCTTGAATCCAAGCTGGTCGAGCTGTGGCTCGCCTGTCACGACATTTACAAGCAAAGCCGGCGTCTTTTTCCCTGCCGCATCGGTGATTTCCGTATCGGACGGCCGCAGCGTAAAAATGTACGCCTTGGAGTTCCAAAAAACCGCAACGCGGGTGTCGTTAACCGGATTGCTCAAATCCTTGCTCGGGTGCAGGCTGAAAGCACGTACGGCATAAATAAACGACAAGAGACTATGCGTGCCGACGGGCGTTTCGATAGGCGTCGGATTGCCCGAAACAGTCACGCCGCCTACCGGATCGAATTTTTCCGTTTGGCTGAAGGCGCTCAGCGGGCCGCGAAATGTAAACTCGGTGATCAGCGGCGCAAGCGAATCAGGATTCACACGGGCGGTGACCCTGTCGCCTTTTGCAAACGGTTGATTGCCGCCTTGCATGTCCGTGATCTCAGCGACAAGAAGGACGCTGTCCGCTCCCTGAAACTGGGTTCGCTCTTTTGCCTGCACTCGTACCGTGCCAACCGGTGCACCGGCGGAGGAGATCCTGTAATCCAGCGTTTCGCCCAGCGAAAATGGCAGGTCTTCGGAAAGCGGCTCGTTATCAACATAGGGGACAGGAGTCGGGCTCGGGCGGGGCGTCGCCGTCGGCCGCGGAGTTGCCTCAGGGGTCGGTGTCGGATCCGGATCGGCGACCTGCGGCTCGACAATTGTCGAACTGGCAAGCGCCGCTCGAAATTTGCCCTTGACGGTGGCGAAGGTGAATACCACAGGAGTGTGAGCCTCGTCGTTGGCAAGATTTACCTTAAGATCCTTGATCCCGAGTTCCGTTAGATAATCGCTGGTTGCGGTCGAAACGGTCGTGTCAAATTCTCCGGCGTCGGTTTTTACTTTCTCGCTCGTCCCGTTAATCAGCGTCATCGAATAAGTTTTGCCGTTCTCAGAGAACGTGAACGCTCCGACGCCGCCCGCGGCTCGTATCTGATAAACCAGCGTGAGGAGATCGAGATTTGGCGCGCCGCTCGCCAGATTGTTTGTGATGTTTTGTTTGGGCAAAATGCCGTCGCTCGAGGTGTTTTGTATATACAGCGGCAAGCCGGTTGAGGGTGAAGCAAACACCGTGCGGCTTTCGTCAACCATGTAAAATGCCGAGCTTAAAAACCCAAGCGTCTTTATCCGGCAGCGCAGTTCGATCGCGTCTTTGCCGGCAATTTTGCCCCGCGACACGACATACGTCTCAGCGAAGGCGGCGCTGTTGTACTTTTCGAACGAGACATTGTAGGTAAGGTGCTCGCCGATGCGAAACGGCGAACGCGTGTCCTGCGCCGGCGCAGCAGCGACTGCCGTTAAAAAAGCGGCAAACACCAGCACGGCACGATTAAGCATCGTTTTTCGCGTTTTTGAGATTTTCACTTTACGAGAGATCCGGGCGACTGAGAAAAACAAATTCATTGACTATCAGAGCCTAAATTAGCGAGTATTTCGTTCACTGCCCCTATACGATCCTTAGCTTGCACTATTGGCCTGCCAATTACAAGATAATTCGACCCCGCCGAGATCGCCTCCGCCGGTGTCATTACACGTTTCTGGTCGTCATTCGTTGCATTAAATGGCCGAATGCCCGGCGTGACGATCAAAAAATCTTTTGCCGAAACAGCATCGCGTATCAGACCGATCTCGAGCGGCGAAGCGACGACGCCGTCCAGACCGCTGTCCGCGGTGAGATTGGCGAGGCGGCCCACCTCGTTTTCGACCGGCGTTTCGATGCCGATCTCTTTAAGCGTTTCCGCATTCGAACTGGTCAAAACCGTGACCGCTATGACATTTGGTCGGGCGAGATGTTCCCTTTCACAGACTTCGCTTACGGCATCGGCGGTTCGCCTCATCATTTCCTGTCCGCCCAGCGCATGGACATTGAACATCCAGACGCCAAGCCTTGCAGCCTCAACCGCCGCGCTTGCGACCGTGTTCGGAATGTCGTGAAATTTCAGATCGAGAAAGATCCTTGTCCCCGATCCGGCAACCTCGCGTACAAACTCGGCGCCGGCAGCGGTAAAAAGCTGCAAGCCGATCTTGAACGCACCGACTTCACCGCGAAGTTCATCCATAACAGAGCGAGCCTTGGCGGCATTTTCGACGTCCAACGCGACAATTATTTTTTCCCTGACTGTCACTGTCTGTTTTACTGCGGCGGGTTCGGTCATTTTAATCAAGATCGAGCGGATTTTTGAATGGCGTGCCCGAGTCGGTATCGGCGCGTTTTAATGCTTCCTTAAATTTTTCTTCGAGCAGGCGCTCGCGGTCCTTCATCGACGACATTTCCTGTGCAAAAAGCTGCTCGCGAAGCTCCTTTTGCTTGTTGAGCTCACCGGCCAGGTCTTCAAACGAGCCGTGGACTTTCTTCTTTTCTTCGTGGCTGACTATCGCACCGGTTTGTGAATCGATGGTCAGGGTGGCTTCGCAGCAAGGGCAAATAACGGCGAACTTTTCCATACCAGAAAAGGATTATATAACAATTCCCGAATATTGTTTATAGATAATCAATACCGTGATAACTGAATCTGCCCGCGAACAAGATTTTTGCCCAAAAGAGGAATTTGCCCGCGAATAACGCTAAAGAACGCGAATAAAAGAAAGAATTAATTTAATACGTCGCTTATTCGCGCCGATTCGCGTTATTCGCGGGCCAACGCTTTTTCCTTTTTTCGTGTATTTCGCGGGCAGGTGTCCTCCTACGAAAAAGAGGCGGTCGTGGCCGCCTCTCATTACACTCTATATATCGTAGTACATCGAAAACTCAAGCGGATGCGGACGCAAGCGTAGCGGTGTGATCTCGTGCTCGCGTTTGTACCTTATCCAACGCTCGATCATATTCGTTGTGAACACGTCACCCTTGAGCAAAAACTCATGGTCGTTTTCGAGCGCTGACAAGGCTTCGTCAAGAGTGCCCGGAAGCGACGGGACATTCTTTAATTCCTCCGGCGGAAGATCGTAAATGTCCTTGTCGAGCGGTTCGCCCGGATCGATGCGGTTCTGAATGCCGTCGAGACCGGCCATCAGCAGCGCCGCAAACGTGATGTACGGGTTGCAGCTTGGGTCCGGCGGACGAAATTCGAGCCGTTTTGCTTTTGGCGATGCCGAGAACATTGGAATGCGGACGGCCGCCGAGCGGTTTCTTGCCGAATATGCCAGGTTGACCGGAGCCTCAAATCCCGGAACGAGCCGTTTGTAGCTGTTCGTCGTCGGGGCCGCAAAGGCTACAAGAGCCGGAGCGTGTTTCAGCAAACCGCCGATGTAAAATTTCGCAAGTTCCGAAAGACCGGCGTACTGGTCACCCGCAAAAAGCGGATTACCATCCTTCCACAGCGACTGGTGACAGTGCATTCCCGACCCGTTGTCGCCGTAAAGCGGCTTCGGCATGAACGTAGCCGTCTTGCCGTTCGCGTGCGCTGTATTTTTAACCACGTATTTGAACAGCATCAAGTTGTCAGCGGTGTGCAGCAGGTTCGAAAACCTAAAATCGATCTCGCACTGTCCAGCCGTTGCAACCTCGTGATGATGGCACTCTACACTGATGCCCACATCCGCGAGCACCATCGAGATGGCATTTCTTAGATCAATAAGTGTATCGACCGGTGCGACGGGCACGTAGCCTTCTTTTGGGCGAATATGAAAACCTGTGTTGGGGTTGTCCGCCGAACCTTCGCGGCCGCAATTCCAATGGCCTTCTTCCGAATTGATATTAAATCCGGCCGAGTATTGCTCGTTCCTGAAATTAACCTCGTCAAAGACGAAGAACTCTGCCTCAGGACCGACGTAGATGGTGTCGGCAATTCCCGTAAATTTAAGATAGCTCTCAGCTCTGACGGCAACCGACCGAGGGTCGAGGCCGTAGCCTTCTTTTGTGATCGGATCGACGACGTTCGCGATCAGACAGATCGTCGATTCGCCGGCAAACGGATCGACCCAGAAACGGCCCGGATCGGGAACGAGCAGCATATCCGACTCGTTAATAGCCGCCCATCCGCGCAGGCTCGATGCATCGAATCCGAAGCCTTCTTCAAAACTTTCTTCGGTCAATTGTTCGATCGGGAAGGTCAAATGGTGCCACGATCCGGGCAGGTCGGTAAAACGTACGGAGACAAACCGGGCTTCCTGGTCAGCCGCGAAATCCAAAACATTCTTTGCGTTCATTATTCTCCTGAAAGGCTATTAGAAAAGAGTTCTGCGCACCATAGGGCACGCGTCTAACTGGCAAATCAAACAGCGATTTTACAACAGTCGGGCGCAACGTCAAAACCGCCGATTTAAAAAATCGACGGTTTCGTTCATTTTCATGTTGTCCTGCGTTCTATTGCCTCACAAGTTCAATTCGGTCAGGCGTGCCCGCCGCGACCGTGGCCCCATGACTGTTCATTATATTGATCCGCTTAACACCTTTTCTTGCGGCGTAGGCATAAAGCTTTTGCGCAAGATCGCGTTTCTTGTCTTCGTCAAATGAGTCCCAGGCGGGCGTCATGACCGCGTACATCGTTTCACCGCTGATCTTTGCCGTTTTCACCTTGTCCTTATCTTCAAAACCCGTCAGCTCGACAGCGGGCACGGCCGCAGCCGCCGCGTCATCCTTACTCGAACGCTCGGTCCACAGATATAAACCTATGCTTATCGAAACCAAAACCACCGACACGAACAGGAGCCATTTGTTAACGGCAAAAAGCGATGCGTTCAGGAACGGTGACGCCGCCTTTTTTTCCGCCGGCCTGGATGGTTGAGCCTTTTGTTTCGTTTCCGCCTTCTTGACCGGAGCTGCGGAAGTTTCGTTAATTCCCTCCTCGGAACAAAGCTGTTCGAGATCGATCGTTCGCGCTACGGCACGGCCGATCAGATCGTTGCCTATTGCTCCGAATTTTTTTCGCGCACGCGCCGCGCCTACCTTTTGAGAGAATTTTTCCAATAAAGCGACGACGGCGTTTCCAAAAGCAATGTTGCCCCGGATGCATGCGGCCATGACGGCCGGCGACGTAAGCTGCCCTCGAACACTCTCCTTCAGCGTGACGACGCGCTTGAAGAAATCGCTCTTGACCAAAGCGTCGTAACTTTCGGCATTTTCGGCCTCAGTCGCAAATTCCTCAAAGCTCATGATCGAAAGCATCGCCTCAGGGTCGTCCTCCGGCAACATGGAAACGCCGCTCCAGTCCAAATACCGTTTGGTCAAATGCCCTATGGTCTCTTCTTTATTTAAAAGCGGTTCGCGCCGCTCGGCTTCGCCTCGTTTCGAAAACAACCGCGTCAATATCGACTCAAATTTCGGAGCAGACACTGCCGTCAGGCCCGTGCCAAAATAAAATCTAGCGAGAGCGAACAATGCCTGCGAACTCAGCGGCGGCTGCGAAGTCTCGCAGTAGCGGCGGAGATTGGCGGGCGACATTTTTGCATCGCGTGCAAGTAACTTTTGCTTCCAGTTTTCTATCTCATTGTGCAGCCGCGACTCGACTTCAAAGGCCTCGTCGGAATCCGGCTTCGCAGTGCAATGAATGAAGCGGTGAAGTGCCTGTTTGGCCGCCAGGTCGTCGTACCCTTGAGGCTCCGCGTTGAACAGATCACGCTCAATGCCCGTAAAGACTAGTTCGACCACCTGAAGCGCGGCGATCTCGTCAGAGTTGAATTTTTTCCTGTCGGCCGGTTGCGAAGGCAAAGCTTGACCCCGTCTTTCCGCTGCGCTCTGGGTCTTGACGGCAGCGCTCGCGCTTGTCGTGTTCAAAACAGGCTCGTTAAAACCGATTACGGTTTCCTCGAGAAGCTCATCGTCCTTCAGTTCCTCTACGAGGTCTTCGAAAACACTCATTTTATTACCTTTATGAAATCGTGGCGGTTTAGTGGAAATTATGGGAGAATTTGCTTGATCTCACCGGTTTGAGAAAGCTCGAATTTATAGACGGTGTCTCCGTTTCCGGGATCGCGTGTGGCAGTGATCGTAAAACCGTCAGCCAACTCCGCATCGGTTGGCGAAGGGTTCGGACTCATTTCGAAAACATATGTCCTGCGGATGATCTTGGGATCTACGACGGTGCCCAACGAGCCGCCGAGTATCGGATTGATCTCGGTCAGACGGCCCCAACGGCTATGTTGCTGATAATACATTGCCTGCGTTGATGATATTGTCCGGAGAGCGGCTACCGCGGATCCGTTTTCGGATGCCCAGATCGCTTTTTGCAGGGATGGAACTGCAATAGCGGCAATGATCCCGATGACCACGACGACGATCAACAGCTCTATTAAAGAAAAACCGGCATGACGTTGTTGTTTGAACTTTTTCATCATAAATTGCTCCGGAAAACTCTCAAAACAGGCTGGAAATGACATTTTCTGATACCTATTTTTGTCACATCTGCCGGAAAACCGATCGTGAGTTTAGCCTTTATCTCTGCTTCCGCCTATTTCCCGAACCGGGTCGCGGCTCTCTGTGTCTTCGGTTTGCAAAGTGCGTGCCACGATTCCGTAAATGCGCCGGATCGACAGACCCAAAAAAACTTTTTGTTGTTATGGCATTTCTTTTTTGCTAAATTTTTATTAAGCTATTCATTTTTATCTAGGATCGCTTCTGGTTCGGATTTCACTTATTGGAGCAACGCAAATTGAGCGCAGTCATCGAGCAAACCACTGAAACTTACGGCATTGAAAATTGGGGGCAGGATTATTTTGGAGTCAATAAAAAAGGCAATCTCGTCGTGCGTGCCCCGGAAAACGAGGCGTTGACCGCCGATGTCAAGGAAATAATCGACGATCTTAAAAAACGCGGCATCACAACGCCCGTTCTGCTTCGGTTCCCGCAGCTCCTCGTCGGCCAGATACGGAAACTTCAGTCGGCATTCAAAAAATCCATAAAGGAATTCGAATATCAGGGAGGACATCTCTGCGTTTACCCGATGAAGGTCAACCAGAACCGGGCTGTTATAGAAGAATACCTTCGCGAAGGCAGCCGTTACAATTTCGGCCTCGAAGCCGGCTCGAAAGCCGAGCTTTACGCCGCTCTTGCTCTCGACCAATCAAAGGACAGTCTTCTCGTTTTGAACGGTTTTAAAGACCGGGATTTTGTCAAAATGGCATTCGCCGGTGCGACCGCCGGCAAGAACGTCGTCATTGTGATCGAAAAACTCAGCGAGCTGGACCACACATTAAAAATTGCCGATGAGCTCACATCCGAAGACCCGGATGCAAACCTCCCGATGATCGGCGTCCGTGTAAAACTTTATTCGAAAGGCTCGGGCAAATGGGAAAAATCCGGCGGCGAAGCGGCAAAATTCGGCCTCACGACGACCGAGATACTCGAGGTGATCAGACGGCTGCAGGAAGCGGGCCGCGTCGATATGCTCCGGCTCCTGCATTTTCACATCGGCTCGCAGCTGACTGACATCAAGCGTATCAAGAATGCGATGAAGGAAGCCGCCCGGACCTATGCAAAGATCCGGCAGATGCAGATACCGATACAGTACCTCGACGTCGGCGGCGGTATGGCCGTCGATTACGACGGGTCGCGCACATCGTTCGAATCTTCGGCAAACTACAACGCCCGCGAATTTGCGAACGACGTCATCTACGTGATCAAAACCGTCTGCGATGACGAGAACGTTCCGCACCCGACGATCATTCAGGAATCGGGCCGCTATCTCTCGGCCTATCACGCGATACTCGTCACGAACGTTCAGGACGAGATCGAAACCGTTGTCGAAGACCTGACACCGATGCAGATCGCAAAGGATGATCCGCAGGTCGTCCGCGAGCTCTACGACCTGCGCGAAACCATCAATGCAAA
>DATJGV010000100.1:0-7130 GCA_035494575.1 Pyrinomonadaceae bacterium
TAGCCGCGGCACCAGCAGTCCACCGTCCGCGTCAGACCGTAAAACGCGAAGAGGTTGCAGCAATTGTCGATAAATTCCTGAGCCGAAAACTGGCCGAATCGCCGCAGCCGGCAGAGACACCTACACCGGTCGTCGCAGACGAGCCGAAACCCGAATCCCCTGTTAAGACGATCATTCATGAGCTCAGAACCACGCCGTCATCCGAGAACGGCGCGAAACCCGAACCCGTGGATTTTGTCAGCGAGGACGACGTGCGACGCGCCGTTGAGAAAGGAGCAAAGATCTACATAACCGCAAAAACGATCTTAACGCCATCGGCGCGCGATCTGGGTGAGGAAAAGGACGTTTTTGCTAAGGCGTAATTGTTTGGCAGTGTGGCGAAAAAATATTTCTTTAGCATAATTGAAATAAATCGCAAGAAACAGAATTAATGTCAGATGTTGAGATCCAGCAACCGGTGTGCGCCAAATGCGGCGCGGAAGTCCGCCCGGACACCGCATTTTGTTATAATTGCGGGGCTGCGGTGACCGCCAACGCCGCGCCGTTGATGGCAAACGGCACGGGAACCGTTCTGAATGAGGATTCGGCGTCAAAAGGCGAGAATGTTTCGTTACGAAACAAGAGCGGCAGTGTAAAAAGCGAGTCCGAAACGAGTAATATGAACGGCCTGAGCGGCCGTTTAGAAGATCGGCGTCCGGCTCCGCCAAAATATGAATCGGCCGCCGGGTTGCGCCGAAAATCTAAAACCGCGGCGCGAAAACCGGTCGAAGTAACGTGGGAACCCGAAGGCGAATCACTTAATATCACGTTCGTGATCGCCACTGTTTGTCTTGCGATCATCGTCGCAGTTCTCGTCGCTGTCGCGTTATATTTGAAGTGATGAACCGCAGCATATGGAAATTGTCATTGTTATCTTTTTCCTTACGATATTCGTCGGGGCATTGCTTTTGGCATCTGCAATTTTCCTGATATGGCGGCGCAAGAAGCGCAAAACCGGGCCGCAAAAATAATTTATGGAAGCACTTGGAATGGTCGAATGCATGGGCCTCGTCGCAATGATCGAGGCAGCGGATGCTATGGTAAAGGCTGCGAACGTTAGACTTGTGGGCTACGAAAAGATCGACGCCGGCCTTGTAACGGCGATCGTTCGCGGCGAGGTCGGAGCGGTCCGCGCCGCCGTCGATGCCGGTGCCGCTGCAGCCCGTAAGATCGGAACCGTGACCGCCGTCCACATTATTCCGCGCCCTCACAACGAGGTTGATGACGGCATTCCGGTACTCAGGACCGGCGAAACTACACGCAAAAAGATCTCAGGTTCCGTGCCTGAAAAATAGATTGGAAACGGCAATGTAAAGGCCATTGCATTCCTATCAAATAAAAAGCCCCGCCTCTCAGGCAGGGCTTAATGATCCAAGCAAAAAACTAACGTTATTTACTTTTCGGTTTTAGCGTCTGAACCGCAGTAGGTTTCGCGATCGGCCCGGCGCCGGCGGTTCGTCCTGCCTTTGTAATTGCGATCCGCTTTTCCTTATTCGGTCCGTCATTAACCGTAACTTTTATGTTCCGAAAAGTGCCGTCCGGCTTGTCGTTCGTGGGCACATAACCGATCGAGAACTGCGTCCGCATCTCGCTGCCGATGTTCTTTGCTATCTCGGGTAATTCACTTACGCTGCCCGGAAAATACGCCTTTCCTCCGGTGTCGGCGGCAAGGCGTTCAAGGAAAGCCTTGGCCTTGCTTTGCGGGCTCTTGCTGATAAAACCGCCCTCTTTACTCAGCTCTCCGATAAATCCGACAACGTATATCTGCACGTCAGATTCCTTTAGAAGTTCAAATAACTGGGCCTCGTTATAATAACTATCGCGGTCCTCGCCGTCGGTTACCAGTATGATCGCGCGGCGCTTTCTGTCCGCTGCCGACACGCTTTTTTCGTAGTCGCTGACCTGCTGCACAGCCAGGTAAACAGCGTCGATGATCGCCGTCTGGCCGCCCTCGATAAAGAGATTATCGAGCGTGTCGTCGAGGTCACCCTTGTTTGCCGTAAATGGCTGTTCGACAGTGATCTTGTCGCGGCTTACGAATCGTATAATGCTGGTTTCGTCGTCCTTTCTATTGGTATCGACGATGATCTTTCCCGCCTCTATGACCTTTTCAAGCTGCGAACGAAGCGACCCGGAATTATCGAGAACGAGCGAATAATTTGTCGGGATCTCGGACCTGGAAAAGAACTCGATCTTTTGAGGCACGCCGTCTTCCATGACCCTGAAATCGCCTTCCTGCAAATTATTGATAGGGCGATTGTTGCGGTCCACCACGCGGACACTGAGGTTTACCAATTCGGTGTCGATCTTGAGCGGCTCATCATCCGGCGTCGCTTCCGGGGAAGGCGTTGGCGTAGAAGTTGGAGCGGCCTGTGAATCGTTCGCCGCAGTGCGCGGGCGGGTTTCGGTGCTGGTCTGCGCGGCTGCGATTCCGCAAAGCCCAAATACCGTCAAGCACAGTACCATCAACATCAAAAAAACATTTCGTTTATAATTCATTCGTAAATTTCAGCGTGTCTAACGTTAATTTTCAGTCGGCGTCGCATAATAGCCATCACGACTGCGCACCGTTAGACGCGGCAAACCGCGAGGGGGTTTGACCTTAACTTTGACCTTGCGCCATTTTCCATCGGGTGCAAAATCCTTTGGCGTGTAGCCGATGGAGTACTGATGCCGCAATTCGAGAGCGATCCTCTCGAATATCTCGTCCATTTCCACGTCGCTTTGCGGATAAAAAGACTTTCCGCCGGTTACCGATGTCAGCTCGTCAAGAAATGCCTGGCCCTGCATTCCGAGTGTGCTTGAGGCGTCACCTCCGCCAAGTATTCCTACCGCGTATGTTACCACATCGGACTCTTTCATCAGACGGCGGACCTCACCAAAATTATATCGCGAAGCGTTATCCTGACCATCGCTTATTATAAGGAGCGCCCGTTTTTGGTGAGACCCGCGAGTTACCTTTTCAACGCCCAGATAAACTGCGTCATAAAGCGCCGTATTTTGTTTCGGCTCGACCAAAGTAAGCTTTCGCAGAACCGCCTCGCCGTCGCGGGTGCGGTCCATCAAAAGCTGCGCGCGGCTGTTGAACGCGATCAAAAAATACTCGTCCGACGGATGACTGGTCGCGACGAATTTTTCCAGTGCCTTCCGAGCCTTTACTATTTTGTCCTTGGCCATCGAGCCGGAAACGTCGAACAAAATTCCGACGGAGATCGGAGCGTCCGTATCGCTGAAAAACGTTATGTCCTGAGGCTCGTTGTTATCAAAAACGCTGAAAGCCTTTTTTGTAAGGCCCGAAACGTAACGTCCGTACAGGTCCTGAACGGTGAGCGTCAGCGTGACGAGGTCGGTCTTGACCTTGATCGGCCCTTCCTTGGTCGGCTGCGGAACCGGAGTCGGTGACTCGGCGGTAGGCTCCGGAACGGGTGTTGGGCTGGTTTTCGGTTCCTGAGCGTTGACCGAGGCAAAACACAAGAAAAGGATCAATAAAGTTGGAAGATATCGATTCGACGTGAAGAATCGAATTTTTTTAACGGCAAGGTTGACCGCCATATTTTTCTCCGGGGACTGTTATATTTTAAAGTAACACGCAAACCTTCTGCAAGATAATTTTTGGATGTTATACAAAGATAAATAGTTGTTCTACCTGCCGGTAATAATAATTTTTACAGATTGCAACCTTTGTTTTGAAAATGCGTGTTATAATTACGGCGAATTGCGGCCTGCGGCTGTTTGGGTAAGCCGCCGCGACCCGCAAAGAAGCCGTTGTTTGGAACGACGCAAGACCTCTTGCCTTACTCGAAAAGTTCGATATGTCCGAATTCATTTGCCGCCTTGGTACGCCGTCCGGCGAGATAGTTACAAGGATCGTCGAAGCGACAGCCGCTGCCGACGCTCGAAAACAACTGGAAAGCGAAGGCTTTCGCGTGTTTGCCGTGTCGTCGAACGGTCACGGCATAACCTCGGCGCTGCGCCTCGGCAGCGGAAAAAAGGGAAGGATCAAGCAAGCCGACTTTCTTCTTTTTAATCAACAATTATCTGCACTGCTTCGTGCCGGCATTCCGGTGCTTCAATCGATAAACCTGTTAAAGAACCGATCGTCCTCATCAAACCTGCGCGACGTTCTGGCCGATGTCGAAGAAAAGATCAAGAGCGGTATGCCGCTTTCGGAAGCGTTCGAGTCGCAGGGGATGTTCCCGAAGATATACACGGCATCGATATTTGCAGGTGAAAAGAGCGGTTCGCTGGATACGGTGCTTGCACGGTTCGTCGATTACCTGAAGCGGAGCGTCGGAGTGTCGCGAAAGATTCGCGGTGCGCTTGCGTACCCTGCATTTTTGCTGCTTGCGGCGTCTTTCATGGTCGCGTTCCTGACACTATACATCGTCCCGCGAATGTCAGATCTATTCAAGGGGCTCAGCGCCAACCGGCCTCTACCGACCGTGACGGTTGTGGTTTTGGCGATCTCGACTGGGGTCGCGCATAACTTCTGGTGGCTGCTGCCGCTGGTGTTAATTCTGGCGTTTGCAACATACATCTGGCTGCGGACGGACAGCGGCAGGCTTACTCTGCATCGCCTGATCCTGAAACTGCCGATTGCCGGAGCCCTTGTCCGTCAAATGGCGACGGCCCAGCTTTCCCGGTCGCTTTCGACGCTGCTTTCAGGCGGCATCACGGTGCCGGATTCGTGGGAGATCGCGTCACAGGCGATCAGAAATCTCGAACTCCGACGGCGGAGCGAATCGGTTCTGCCGCTTATACGCGAGGGCCGTGGATTTACAGATTCACTTGAAAAGGCGGGTTGGATGCCGGAACTTGCTCTCGATATGATCGGTATCGGCGAACGGTCGGGCAGCCTGCGCGAAATGCTTGACGAAGTTGCATCGTTTTACGACGCCGAGTCCGAGGTTCGACTTGAACAATTGACGACACTGCTTGAGCCGTTGATCCTGGTATTGATGGCCGGGGTGGTAGTCGTAATTTTGCTCGCGATCTATCTTCCGATTATACAAACGATCTCGGCCGGCCCATACAGCAGGCATAAATAAGAAAATGAGTGATCAAACAAATATTAACGTGCGGCCCCAGCCTTCCTCGCCACGAATCGAGCTGTCGGATTTTCTAGAGAACGAACCGCCCGAGGTGATCGAGGCGAAGCAGCTTGCGCGGCGATATCGGATGCCGTTTATCGATCTGCTGCCGCCCGATCAGGAATCGCCGATCGATTATGAAGAACTGGCACGTATTCCCGTCGACCTGATGCTGCGGAACCAGTTCGTTCCGCTTCGTCGCGAGGGAAGAAATCTGCACGCCGCCATGGCGGATCCGACCAATCTGGAAAGGCTCGATGAGTTGGAAAACGCACTGAACATTCGGATCGTGCCGTATGTCGCGACCGCTGGGGCGATCGACGTCGTTTTAAGAAAGGGAGATGCGACACAGCGGGTTTTGCAGGAAGCCGCATCTACTTTTAAGATCTCGCTGGTTAAGGAAACCGATCAGGGCGACGAAGTGCTGGACCTGGACCGGTTGGCGTCCGATTCGGAAATGTCGCCCATCATCAAGTTGGTCGATACGATCATCTATAACGCGATGGAATCGCGCGCGTCCGATATTCACATCGAAACGCGCGAGCGCGATGTACAGGTAAAATTCCGCATTGACGGTGCTTTGTACGCAAAGGTTGACCCGATCGACATTGCTTATCATCAGACACTGATTTCACGTATCAAGGTGATGTCGGAACTTGATATCGCCGAGCGGCGCATACCGCAAGACGGCCGTTTCAGGGTTCGCTACAAAGGCCGCACAGTTGATTTTCGTGTGTCTATAATGCCGACCGTGTACGGTGAGGACGCGGTTATCCGCATCCTCGACAAAGAGCAGATCAACGAGAATTTCAAAAATTTGAATCTGGACGTCGTTGGATTTGGCGAGGAAGATCTGCAGCATTTCCGCATGTACATAAAAGAGCCGTACGGGATGGTGCTTGTCACTGGGCCGACAGGTTCCGGTAAAACCACCACGCTTTATGCGGCGCTGAACGAGATCCGCAACGAAGAAGACAAGATAATCACGATCGAGGACCCGGTAGAATATCAGCTTCACGGCATCGTTCAGATACCGGTAAATGAGAAAAAGGGGCTGACATTCGCTCGCGGCTTGCGTTCCATACTGCGCCACGACCCTGACAAGATAATGGTCGGCGAGATCCGCGACGAAGAAACGGCGCAGATCGCTATCCAATCGGCGCTGACCGGCCACCTTGTGTTCACGACGGTTCACGCAAATAACGTGATCGACGTTATCGGCCGCTTTTTGAACATGGGCGTCGAGCCGTATAACTTTGTGTCATCGCTGAACTGTGTGCTGGCACAGCGCCTTGTACGGCTGCTTTGTCCAATATGCAAACGTGCGTATCGTCCCTCGGACACCGAGCTTTTTGCGTCCGGGCTAAGACCCGATGACTCGGCCGACAAGGTGTTTTTTAAGAACGTCGGCTGCGACGCATGTAATCATACCGGTTATCGGGGACGTACTGCCATACACGAGCTTTTGGATATGTCCAATCCGATCAGGGAAATGATCATCGACCGCCGCCCCGGTTCGGAAATTCGGCGTCAGGCAGAAAAAGAAGGCTTGTCGAGTTTGCGGGAATCCGCCGTGAGAAAGGTTTTTGCGGGCGTGACAACCCTGTATGAGATAAATCGTGTGACGTTTGTGGAAGAGGTAAGATAAAGAATCATCTGCTGTTTAATTATCTAATTAGCAATTATTAATTAAATAATTAAACGGCAGGGATTTATAGACGCAATGATCCAAGGATACTACGATAAACCTCTCCGTCGACATTACCGCCGCTAACAACTACACAGACTCTTTTATCCCTGAATTCATCAGGTCGTTCAAGAAGAGCGCCCAATGACAGAGCGCCGGTTGGTTCGCATTTAAGGTTTGCCAAGCCGAAATACATCCGCACGGCCTCGGCGATATTTTCTTCGGAAACTTCAATAACATCCGCAACACCTTCCCGGATGATCGGCCAGTTCAGGTTGCCGAGCGAAATAGTGCGGGCGCCGTCAGCAAGCGTC
>DATJGV010000101.1:0-4011 GCA_035494575.1 Pyrinomonadaceae bacterium
GAAAAAATGAAGAACGGCGTTCGGGTTTGCCGCGAGGTCGCGTGCCTTTCGGCTTTCGTAATTTGTATAGAAAACAAACCCGTCCGGCCCGTAGCCTTTGAGCAAAACGACCCGAGCCGACGGTCGGCAGTCCGCATCGACCGTCGCGATCGTCATCGCCGTTGCGTCAAGAATTTCCGAACTTATCGCCTCGTTCATCCATATCGAAAACTGTTCGAATGGGTCACGCGAGACCGACGATCGCGAAAGCTGCTTTAACGAATACTCGCGCCGCAATGCCGATAATTCTTTGCCTTTCATAAAGTTCAGATCTTGTGGATGAGCAAACCGTCTTTTAGCTTTGGTTCGAACCAGGTCGATTTTGGCGGCATGATCTCACCGGCGTCCGAAACCGCTAAAAGGTCGTTCATCGTTGTCGGAAATAATGAGAACGAAACAGCCGCGTCTCCGCTGTCTACCAGGCGTTCCAACTCCCGGGTTCCGCGTTTGCCGCCTACAAATATGATGCGTTCGTCGGTTCGCGGATCGTCGATGCCCAGGATCGGACTCAATATTCGATCCTGCAAAATGCTGACATCAAGCCGCTCAATAAGATCAGCATCGTAATACGATTCGGGGGCCAATGAGAGCTTATACCATTTTCCGTGCAGGTATACACAGATCTCGCCGTGTTTCCGCGGCTGGTTCTGATCGGTTTCGCTGAAGCTGAATGTCGGCTGCAATCGCCGCAGAAACTGCTCCGCCGTCAAGCCGTTCAGGTCGCGCACCGCGCGGTTGTAGGCCATTATCCGCAGATCTTCGGCGGGGAAAATACCGGCCATTACAAAATTGTACTCATCCCCACTGGGCAGATTTCCGGCGCCGGCCAGGATCCTTTTCCTCGCGGTCGCGGCGCTCTCGATCCGGTGATGTCCGTCCGCGATATATAACATAGGAACCTCAGAAAATGCCTTCGACCACGGCGCGGTGTCGGACACGCGCCAGATCGTATGCTGTGTGCCGTCGGCGACGTGAAAATCGTAGAGAGCCTCGTTCGTTGTGGCATCAGCGGCTAATTTTTTAATTTTTTCGGTTCCTCGATATGCAAGCAAGATCAAACCCGTCTGCGCCCGCAGCGTCAATAGGTGGCCGGTTCGATTCTCCACCTTGTCCGGCCGCGTATTTTCGTGTTTTCTGATCAGCCCTTGCTCGTATTCGTCAAGCGAGCAGCAGGCAACGACGCCGGTTTGCCGATGTTCTCCCGTCGTAAGCCGATAAACGTAAAGCGAGTCTTCCGTATCGCTGATGAGAATGCCTTCATCGATCAGCTTAAGCAAATTCTTACGGGCCTGCTCAAACGCAAATACGGCGGTCTGTCGTTCCTGCTCGGAAAGCTCCGCCTCGGGCCGCGTCACTCGCAAAAAACTCAGCGGGTTTTCAGTGATAAATTCCCGAACTTCGTTGTCATCAACCACGTCGTACGGCACGCAAGCCACTCGGTCAGCCATGTTCGGTGTGGGCCTGAGAGCGCGAAACGGTCTAATTGTCGCCACTTAGATCTCCCGGAAGTAAAATGTTTTAAGGTTGTTTACCCTGATTTATAAGGTTGTCGAGCTGTTGGTTGCTTTTTTCGACATCGTTTTCCATCTGGTCGGCATAGGCTTTTTTATCGATCTTCCATTCGCCATCCTCTTTTAGAAAAGGCACGGTTTCCCACGCGCCGTAGGGATTTTTAACCTCGAGCGTCGCCTTGTCGCCTTCGACCTTCTCGTTACGATATTCGACGGACGTTTGGCTTGGGTCAAACAACGGTTCCCTTTTTACGATGTCGTCAAGCGTGACGCCCTGCGCCTTGGCTTCCTGCTCGTGCATTTTGATCGAATCGCGCGTCAGCAGCAGTTTCATCGTCGTTGTGTCCTTGTTCTTTATCGCCTTTATATAAGTCTTAAAGGTCTCAAGCGGCGTAGCCGGCGGGGGCGTCGCGCACGAAACAGTCAGCAGAAAAACTGCTAAAAGCGATAATTTTGACCATAAGCGCATATTAAAATAGCCCTGTAGTAACATGTTTAAAAAGAAAATTATAGCGTAAATCGGAGGAGTAAAAAACGAATGGAACGCAGAAAACTTTCTCATGACGAGATCGAACAGGCCATAAAAGGGCTGAACGGGTGGCGGGCCGAGGACGACATGCTCGTAAAACGCTTTGAATTTCCGAATTTTGCCGAAAGCCTTGCGTTCGTCAACAAGGTTGGCGAGCGGGCCGAGGCCGCAGACCATCATCCCGATATAAAATTCGGCTGGGGCTACGCTGAGTTCGAGATCACAACGCACGACCGCGGCGGGATAACAGATTTTGACTTCGCTTTAGCCCGCGAGATCGAAGAAATTTAAATATAGAGATCGAGGCGAACGCAGATGATCAAAATGGGCGGTTATTTTTGATACTCTGCGTACTTTGCGGCCTCTGCGTCTAATAACTTCTATTTCTTTTGCGCGGAGGCCGCATTTTCGGTAAAATTGTTCATTTGTACTCTGATCATATTTTTTACAAAGGATAGCTGTTTATTATGTCTAATGTTCCTATTACTGTTGCGCACGGCGACGGCATCGGGCCGGAGATCATGGCCGCGACGCTCCATATTTTGAAGGAAGCCGGCGCTCGGCTTGATATCGAAACCATCGAGATCGGCGAAAAGGTTTACCTGTCCGGAAATGCCGCGGGTATCGCTCCCGAATCGTGGGATTCGCTGCGTCGTACAAAAGTTTTTCTCAAAGCTCCGATCACGACACCTCAGGGCGGCGGTTATAGCTCGCTAAACGTCGCGGTTCGAAAAACGCTTGGTCTTTATGCAAACGTTCGACCGTGTGTTTCTTATCATCCGTTCGTCCAGACAAAGCACCCGATAATGGATGTCGTTATCGTCCGCGAAAACGAAGAGGACACCTACGCCGGTATCGAATACCGACAGACCGATCAGGTCGAAGAGTGTCTGAAGCTCATCTCGCGTCCCGGATCGGAAAAGATCGTACGTTATGCGTTCGAATACGCCAAGAAGTTTGGCCGCAAAAAGGTCACTTGCTTTATCAAAGACAACATCATGAAACGGACCGACGGTCTGTTTCACCGCGTTTTTGACGAGATCGCGCCGGAATATCCCGGAATCGAGGCCGACCATTGGATCGTCGATATCGGCGCGGCCAAAATGGCCGATACGCCTGAGAATTTTGACGTTATCGTGATGCCGAATCTTTACGGCGACGTTCTGTCGGACGTTGCGGCGCAGATCGCCGGTTCGGTCGGTCTTGCCGGTTCGTCGAATATAGGCGAAAAGGTCGCGATGTTTGAGGCGATCCACGGTTCAGCTCCGCGCCGTGCGGGACAAAACCTCGCAAATCCCTCAGGACTGTTCCTCGGCTCGATCCTCATGCTCGTTCACATTAACCAGCCGGACGTCGCCGAAAATGCACATAATGCCTGGCTTAAAACTATCGAAGACGGCGTGCACACGTACGATATGTTCAAGGAAGGCATATCAAAGGAAAAAGTAGGCACGAAGGAATTTGCCGAAGCCGTTGTGGCGCGTCTTGGACAAAAACCCGAGACTTTGAAACCGGTCAGCTACGCAGCAAATATCGCTCAGACCGATGCAAAGCCGATCTATACCATCCGTGAGCCGCAAAAGAAAGACCTCGTCGGCGTGGACATCTTTCTCGACTGGTGGAAAGGAACATTTTACGGTGTTGCCGATGAACTCGGTGCATTGGTCGAAAAGGTCAACGGCGACGGCCTGAAACTCCAAAACATCGCCAACCGCGGTGTCAAGGTTTATCCCGGCGGATTGCCCGACACGTTCACGGTCGATCATTGGCGCTGCCGCTTCATCGCCGAAGCAGGCGAAGGCTCGAACGTTACGCACGCTCAGATCAACGCGCTGCTGCAGCGGTTTGACGAGGCCGGACTGGATGTGATCAAAACCGAGAACCTTTATAATTTCGACGGCAGCCGGGGTTATTCGGTATAGTTTTTGCAAA
>DATJGV010000102.1:0-18827 GCA_035494575.1 Pyrinomonadaceae bacterium
GTGCCTGTGCAGCATACTCAGATAACAATTCATAAGGCGGACGCCGACGCCGCGGCGCACGTTCGTTTCAGGCATTCGCAGATCGCCGCCGACCGCGATATTCCACGGATTGTCGATAACGGCCGCGGCTTTTTCAAAAAATCGCATTGCAAACTCCGGGTTAGCTTCCGCTAATTCTTCCCGAAGCACTTTGGCTTGAAGGGCAGCGACGGACATTCCTTGTCCGTAGACTGGATTAAAGCTGCATATGGCGTCGCCAAATACCAGAAAACCTTTGGGAAACCGGTTAAGGCGTTCGTAACGATGGCGGATGCTGGTTGGAAAACGCATCATTGTTCCTTCGTCAAGCGGTACGGTGTTGCGGATCTTATCGTAGATAATGCTCGAGGGCAGACTTTTTGCGTACGAGAGAAAACCTGGAAGGTCGGGCCGAGCTTCGTTTCCAAAATGGCCGAAGAGTGTCACGATCCAGCGATTGTCCTCCTGCGCAAGCAACACGCCGCCGCGTTTGCCGGCAGGCGTTGGCGGAATGACGGCAAACTTATCGCCGGACGCCTGCGGATCGCGGCGGAAAAGCCGCGTCGTGTAAGTTAGATGTACATTGATCCTTTCGTCGGTTGGAGCGTCGAACCCAAGCGATGCAAGCCACCGCGGGACGTTGGAGCCCCGACCTGAAGCATCCACAACAAGATCCGCAATTATCGGCGCAAGGTCTGTCCGAATACCGGTCACGCGGCCATCGCGGCAGAGCAGTTCGCGAACGGGTGAATTTTCGACAAAACTGATATTTGCCAATGCGCGCACTCGACGCCGCACGACGCTTTCGAAAAACGGGCGGCTCATCATTATTGCGGTGGTGTCACTCGGTTTTCTTTTCAGGCATCCGCCTTCGAAAAACCATGTTCCGTCGTTGAGGGGATCGGCGGGAACTGCGCCGCCATCTATCAGTTCCTGTGAAATGCCGGGAAACAAGTCTTCAACAACCCGCAGTCCGCCGGCAAGCAGGCCGTGAGCGTGGCGTCCCTGAGGGACGCCTCGACGCGGTTCATGATCGTTGTAAAGGCGGTCTTTTTCGATGATCGTGACTCCGCCATAAAAATCGGACAAAACGCGCGCCGCCAGCAGTCCTGCAATGCCGCCGCCGATCACTATCGCGTGCCCGTGTGAAGAATTCGTTTTTGCTTCCATTCGACTTTCTCCCTTTTTCGCTAGTAAAGAAAGTTTAATGAGAATCAAGTAAGAGCGTACTTAGGAAACGCTGAAATTTTTATGAAGAAGTTATGAGGATGAGGAACGTTCAAAAGCGCTACTCGTGAGTGGGCTCGAGTTATCACAGAATGTAGAGCTATCGATGATAGCGACGGACCTCTGTTGCCCGTTAAACGGGCTTAATGAGTTTTTGAAGGTTACCCTCGGGCACACGGAGCCCGGGGGGAAATTCTAACGCCCGTTCTACCGGCTGATCGTCAAAACGATAAGCTCGAGACAATTTATTATCAGAAACCACCTCCTGACGCAGGTGGTCTAACTTATTCACCTTTTCCTGCAGCTTTTAAAGGAAGCGCAGGTTCGGCTCGCGGAGCGGCGAGGCCTTCTTCGGCGGAGCGCCACAGGCTCGAAACGAGCAGCTCGCGGATGAACGTCATCTCCTTGGGCAGGCGGTCGTAGAGCTTGAAAAACAGATCGTCGTGCATCGAGATCTCCTTGATCCACATATCGCGGTCGATGTTCATCACGGCGTCAAACTGCTCGCGTGTGAAATCGATTCCGCGCCAGTCGAGATCTTCGTATTTCGGCATCCAGCCGAGCGGAGTTTCGACGCTGGCGGCTTCGCCGCGTGCGCGTTCAACGATCCATTTCAGGACGCGCATATTCTCGCCGTAGCCGGGCCAGGCGAATTTGCCGTTTTCGTCCTTGCGAAACCAGTTAACAGTGAACATTCGCGGCGGATTCGGAATGCGGCGGCCAAAATCGAGCCAGTGGCTGAAATAATCGCCCATGTGATATCCGCAGAAGGGAAGCATCGCGAACGGGTCGCGGCGCACCTCGCCGATGTTGCCAAAAGCCGCTGCGGTCATTTCGGAACCCATCGTCGCGGCCGAGTAAACGCCGAACGTCCAGTTAAATGCCTGCTGAACGAGTGGAACAACACTGTTGCGCCGGCCGCCGAATACGAATGCGGAAACCGGAACGCCCTTCGGGTTGTCGAAATCTTCGTCAACAACGGGACATTGCGTGATTGATGCCGTAAACCGCGCATTCGGATGCGAGGCTTTTGTTTCGCTTGCCGGCGTCCAATCGTTGCCCTGCCAGTCGATGGCGTGTGCGGGCGGTTCGCCATCCATCCCCTCCCACCAAACATCGCCGTCGTCGGTTAATGCCACGTTCGTAAAGATCGTGTTTTCCCTGATCGATTCCATCGCGTTGGGGTTGGTTTTGTAGTTGGTTCCGGGAGCCACGCCGAAGAAGCCGGCTTCGGGATTTATCGCGTAAAGTTTTCCGTGTTCGTCCGGTTTGATCCAGGCGATGTCGTCGCCGACGGTCGTCACCTTCCAGCCTTCATCCTGAAACGGCTTGGGCGGAATGAGCATGGCAAAATTTGTCTTGCCGCAGGCCGACGGGAATGCTGCGCAGACATAATCTTTGCGGCCGTCCGGCGATTTTACGCCGACAATGAGCATATGTTCGGCGAGCCAGCCTTCTTCACGGCCAAGGTTCGAGGCTATACGCAATGCAAGGCATTTTTTACCAAGCAACGCGTTGCCGCCGTAACCGGAGCCGTAGCTCCAGATCAGCCGTTCTTCAGGAAAATGGACGATGTATTTGTCCTTGGGATCGGGCGAGCATGGCCAGGGAACATCTTTTTGGCCATCGGCGAGCGGCATTCCGACCGAGTGCAGACAGTGGACGAAGTCTCCGCTGCCGAGGGCGTCGATCGCTTTGTTGCCCATTCGCGTCATTATCTTCATATTGACGACGACGTAGGGCGAATCGGTAATCTGCACGCCGAATTGCGAAATCGGCGAACCGAGCGGTCCCATGCAGAACGGGATAACGTACATGGTCCGGCCACGCATCGAACCGTCAAATTTCGGTGTCAGCGTCGCCTTCATTTCCGCCGGGGCCATCCAGTTGTTGGTTGGGCCGGCGTCGCCCTTGGCTCGCGAGCAGATATAGGTGCGGTCTTCGACGCGTGCAACGTCCGAGGGGTGAGAGCGAGCAAGAAATGAATTGGGACGTTTTTCCGCGTTAAGTTTTATAAATGTTCCGCTCTCGACCATTTCGGCGGACAGGCGGGCCGATTCTTCATCGGAGCCGTCGCACCAATGGACGGCGTTGGGTTTACAGAGATCGACGATTTCGGCAACCCAGCGGATAAGTTCTTTATTTTTTATATTTGCAGGAATATTAAGATCAGGCATATATAGTTCTCCAAAGAATTTCTCAAAGGAAACGGTTAAATTAAGTTAAAGAAGATAAACGAATAATAGCGTTCGTTTTAAGGACTATAAGCCAAGTTTATCACGATATTAGCTAAATGTTAAAAGAATCGAGAAATTAATAAAGCTTATGAAACGGTTGCAAATTGCTTATGTATTTCAGGCGAGATTTTCGACCACGCCGTTTCTTCTTGAATATTGCCGGAGAGTGTGGAACATTACGGCTGCAATGATAATAGCACCTCCGAGAACGGCCCAGTTCGACGGCCGTTCGCCATAGAAGAAGAACACCCATACTGGGTTTAGCAAAGGCTCGATAAAGCCGATTATACTCGCATCCAGCGGCCGCGTGCCGAGCATAACGCCTTTTATAAAAAGGATATACGCCACGCCGATCTGGATTATTCCCAAAAAACTCACGCATAGCAGGTCGAACCAAGTCATTACCGGCACCGCCGAAACACCTGCGGGCAGGGTAACCAGAGCCAGCAGGAAATTACCATATATTACGGCGATCGTCGGATTCATTCCCTTGCCGCGTTCGTGCCTCAGCAGCATTACATAAAGACCGTAAAACAAACCCGATACGAGCGCCGCAATGTTGCCCTGGTAATCGGCGATCTCAAGCTTGCCGACGAAGAACAGGCTCATTCCGCCGATGCACAGAATAACGGTCAATAGATCACGGAGGTGAAATTTTTCTCCTATAAAAAACGGAGCAAGGACCAGAATATAGATCGGCGCCGTATATTGGAGAAAAATGGCGTTTGCCGCCGTTGTTTTCTTTGTTGCCCAAACGAACAAAAACAGCAGCACGGCGTAAAAAATAGAGGTTAGCAAGCCGAAACCGTTTATTTTCCAGCCGTGTTTTCGTGTAAGTATAGCTACTGTTACTGCCGCAAGGAGCGAGCGAAAGAACGTAACCTGATATGCGTCGAGGGAGGTCAATTTGATAAAAAGCCCGCCGGTGCTCCACAAAAAAACACCCAGAAAAACATAGGCGGCCGGCGGGATATAAAGGGATTTATCGCTCGTATTCATTGATCGGGAAATTTTATGGCAACGGCTACAAAAATTTATGCTTCTTAATAACGTCACTTTGAGCAGACCAGAAAAAATCGACCCAACCGTTGCTTGCAAATGCCTGCTCAAACAGTTTAGAAAAACGAATAAGAGAACGAGTTAGAGTACCACAATCCGGTCGAGACTCGGTCTCGAAACGGGGGAACAAAATGGTAAAATCTCTTCTACGCTCATTCTCAATGTCGCTTGCGGCCATAATCGCATTCGCGGCCTTCACATCAGCCCAAACCGGACCCGCAACAATTGCGGCGAGTTCAACAGACGGAGCCGCAAAAACAGTAGCTGCCGCAGTTAACAACGCATTTACAACACCCACATCACCCAGCACATTCCCAAATATAAAGATAGGAAATTTCGGCCAGATGGACGAAAATTACTATCGCGGAGCGCAGCCCCAGCCAGAAGATTACAAATCGCTAGCCGATCTGGGTATCAAAACGATAATCGATCTGCGTAACGACCCGACGGACTACGAAAAGAAAGATGCCGAGGCAGTTGGCATCAAGTACATCAATCTGCCGATGAGCGGTTGGAAGACCCCGGACGATGAAGACGTCGCGCAATTTTTGAAGATCGCAAACGATCCGGCAACTGGTAAGTTTTATGTTCACTGCAAGGCTGGAATTCACCGGACGGGAATCACCGCCGCGGTTTATCGCATGACCAAATACGGCTGGGACTATGACACAGCTTATAAGGAAATGAAGAACTATAACTTCTCAAGCGGCCTTGTCCATGGCGCCCTTAAGAGCTATGTGAAGAATTACTCGGAAAAATTGCAAAAGAGCAAGGTGTCGGCAGCTAAAGCCGAGGCGTCAGGAAGTCTTCGCGCAGCCGGCGCTCGGTCAAACTAACACTGATCTCATTCCTTGTTGATGACGGCGGGTCTTGTCCCGCCTTTTCTTATTGGTAGATGTCGGTTGCACCTTTTTTCTGTGACCATTGGATTCCTTCAACATTTTTGGAATCGAACCTCATGATCCGGTCGCTTAAATAATCAGTGCTCAGACTCAATCTCAGATTCAGATAATAAACGATTTCGCCAAGATCGTCCTTTTCATCCACCGGCTTGATCTCACGTACCTCGGCATCGAGTTTGTATTTTCGGAAAAGCTTCTTGAGCATATTCTGCGTATGGTCGGGGTTGCGAGATTTGACGGTAAGCTCCATCGAGCGAAAGACCTGTTCCTTTTCGTTATATTCGAGCAGCCACAGCAAAGCCAGAGCGAAAATACAAAGGGCTATACCAAGCTCCCAACGGCCGACCCCCGCCGCAAGGCCAAGTGCAAGACTGATCAGCAACACGGTAATTTCTTTGGGATCGCGGATATTCGTTCTGAAACGCACTAACGATACAGCCGCAAATATCGCAAATGCACGCGCCGTATTGTCGCCTACGATCATCATCAACGCTGCCGCCACGACGGAAAGCAGTATCTGAGTTTGCGAAACGAAGAGGCTTCGGCGAAACAGCGGAACGTTCTGGCGAGGTCGAAACGCAAGAACGGACGACAGCAAAACCGCCAACAGTAAACGGCCGAACACGCTTAGAGCATCTTCGGCCCATGTTTTCGCTTCACCCGTAACTGAATTATCGGTACCTGACTGTATCGGGAAGGGATTTTGCGCGCTTGCGGGCGAAGCCTGAGCGGTTTTAGCCGGTGTATTTGCGTCATCTGCGTCACGGGCAAGGCCGGCTCCGCTACCGTAAACGTGATGCAGGAACACGGCGATAAGAATCGCCGCAAATAACGCCACGGATACAACGCCAGTTTTTCGGTTGATCATAGATTAATGGTGTACCAGCTATAACTTATCGCTTCAGGTAACCGACTTTTATTTTTCCGCAAAACGCTCGGCCGAGGCCGCTCTATCCAACTCCATTATCCTGCTTCTTACCGCGTGTGTAAGAATTTCGATCTCGCCCGGCGAATAATCTGCCGCACGAAAGGCGTCCTCGATCTGTCCATCGTCGAGCTGCATTAGCAGATCTGCGAGCCAACGGGCCTGTCCCGGGGTGATATCCTTGAATATCGATGCGGACTTTCCTTTATAAGCCAGCTTGACCCTGCCGTTCTTAACGCTTTTTACAAGATGAGTTCGGGCATAACCTCTCGGCTTGCCAATGCTTCGACCAAGCCGCCAGAATATCGGTAGATTGTTACTTCCAAGTTTTCCGAACGTCGCGCCCAGATCACTGAGTCCGTATCGAAGTTCACCTGTCCTTTTATCGTAAAAGATCTTATTGTTGTAAGGTCCTATGTCCCAGTTATTAAAAAGGACCATCATTATTTTCAGTCCCTGAAGTTCGTTCGTTCCGCTGAACGGGTTACGTCTCCAGTCCCATCCGTCATATCGTTTAATATTATCGGGCCTGGCCTCAAGCCGAACGTTTCTTAATGTTCCTACCGTCGGTATCGTTATTTCGGGAACCCAGTAATTGATCTCAGTTTGATAGCCCAATGACCACAGCAAACGTGTGGCTGCGGTTTCCGGTTTTGCCTCTCTGCCAAATTTAACGACCCAGATGCGTCCGGATCCGTCTTTGATTCGATATTTTCTGTTATAACCGCCTGTTTCCTTCTTAATGAACGTAACCTTGCTGAGATCGGGGCGCATTGCGTCGCCCCCTGGTCCCAGAAACAGGTCTCTATGCGAAATGTCCACCGATTTCCACATGACCGGTTTCCCCGGTGGAAGAGCATCTTTATTTTTGGATTTCTTTTTCTGCGCATCAGCAGAAATGACAAGAAGTAAAATTAACAACAGAACCGCCGCTTTACCGAATCTTTGTAGCTTAAGCATGTAAAAATCGCCCTCCTTAACAATAATGGGGGAAGATCATTCAGCGTGTGCGGGCTTAGTGTCTTGTGACATTAGTATTTCGCGTCCGCTTGTGAAGCCGTTTTTGTTGCTTCGCCGAGCGCCGAAATTCGTTCTTTTGCGGCTCTGGTCAGCAGTTTTACGTCTTGTGGCGAATAGTTAGCAGCGCGGAACGCATCTTCGATCTGACGATCGTCAAATCGAGAAAGACGGTTATATAGCCAACGACCTTGCTCGACGGTAATGTTTTCCATGATGCCGCGACTTTTTCCGCCCGTATAATCCATTTTGAGCTGCCCATTTTCCACACCCTTTATAAACCCGGCTTTACTCCAGGCTTCGGGATCGTTCGTCTTACGTCCGAGACGAAAAAATATAGGAAGGTTGTTATTGCCAAACTTGCCGATCGTCGAGCCAAGATCGCTGATAACGTAATCAAGTTCTCCTCCGTTTGGGCCCTTGACGTAAAGAACCTTGTTTTGCATATCCAGGAGGTCATAGTTCGTGAGAAAGACCATCATTATCTTTAGACCCTGAAGCTGGTTCGTTCCGACAAACGGATTGTCGCTCCATTTCCATTCATCCAGTCTCTTAACACCAGCGGGGCGTGCCTCGAGACGAACATTCTTAAATGTTCCTTTGCCTGGAATTGTGATCGATGGGACAAGATAGTTGATCTCGGTTTTGTAGCCGAGTCCGTACAACAATCTCACCGCAACCGTTTCAGGCTGAGCTTCGTCACCGAGTTTCGCGACCCACTCGCGACCTGAGCCGTCTTTGATCCGATATTTCTTATTGTGGCCGGACTTGTCCTCTTCGATAAAGGTTATATTGCTGAGGTTGGGCTTCATCTGAGTTCCGCCAGGACCGTTGAAAAGATCCTGTCCGGATATATTTACCGGTTCCCATAAGAGCGGCTTGGCCTGAGGATAATCGGCCGCAGTTTTCTCCTTTTCCTTTTGCCCCTTTTGCGCAAACGTCCCGGCGGCCCCGAGTGAAAATATAGTTAAAAGTAAAAGGAATCTGATGACCCTATTGCGATTCGACATAGTGCCCTCCCATGTTCATATTCATTTTTTAATGATGTTCATCAAACTTTATAATGTTCGAAGTCCCCTGAAACGAGAGTTGAGCGTCAAAGGCTTCTTCGCCAGCCAGCGGACGGCGGCGTTCGTACTTACCGTCCGGCATCAGATGTGCCGATTTCGCGGTGTCGCGCAGATAGGTCGGCAAGAATTCATCCTTTAAGTATCTCTTGATATCGGGATCAATTATCGGGGTCAGAACCTCGACGCGGCGGTCAAGGTTTCGCGGCATCCAGTCGGAGCTGCCCATAAAAAGCTCGTTGGCACCGGCATTTTCAAAATAGTAAACGCGGCTGTGTTCGAGCAGGCGGCCGACGATGCTGCGAACTGTAATGTTTTCAGACATCCCCGGAACGCCAGGCCGCAACGTGCAAATTCCGCGAATTATCAGATCGATCTTCACGCCAGCGTTCGACGCTTCGTAAAGAGCCTGAACGATTCCGGTATCTGCAAGGCGATTTATCTTAGCGATGATTCGCGCGGGTTTGCCGCCTTTCGCATTTTCGGTTTCGCGATCGATCAACTCGATCATTCGCTCGCGAAGGTTTATCGGCGCGACCAAAAGCTGTTTGTAGTCGGTCCGCTGCGAGTAAACGGTAAGGAAGTTGAACAGCTCCGTTGCGTCCTCGGCGATTTCTTCGTTGACGGTCAAAAGGCCGAGATCCGTGTAAACCGCAGATGTTTGCGGATTGTAATTACCGGTTGCCAGATGGACGTAACGACGGAGTTCGTCACCCTCGCGACGCACGATAAGCGTCGTTTTTGCGTGTGTCTTAAGTCCGAGCAGGCCGTAAACAACGTGCACGCCTGCGCGTTCAAGCTGTTTGGCCCATTCGATATTGTTTGCTTCATCGAAACGTGCCTTGATCTCAATAACGGCTGTTACTTGCTTGCCGCGCTCGCTCGCCTCGATCAGCGCGGGAGGTATCGGAGAGTCCAAACCCGTACGATAAAGACATATCTTGATCGCAAGCACGTCGTCGTCCTCGGCCGCCTGTTTTATCAGGTCGGTGATAATGCTGTATGAGTTGAACGGATGATGAAGCAGCACGTCGCGACGCTTCACAATATCGAAGATCGATTCGCCTGTCTGAAGGCATGCCGGAACCGATTCGCGGATCGGAGCTTCTTTCAGATCGGGACGGTCGAGGCCATATAAAAACCAAAAATCGCTAAGTCCCATCGGCCCGTTTACCTTATAGATATCGTCCGGTTCGACGCTGATAGATTCCGTTAGGTATTCGATCATCGCATCCGGCATCGATCGCGAAACCTCAAGCCGCACAGCATCACCGAATTCCCGCTTTCGAAGGTTGTCCTCCATCATTGCCAGCAGATCGGCGGCTTCTGATTCGCGAAGCTCGATGTCGGCATCGCGCGCGATCCGGAACAAATGGCAGTCTTCCGGTATGGCCTCAGGGATAAGTTCCTGGATGTTTGCGGAAACGAGGTCCTCGACCAATATGAACCTATCCTCGTCGTCATCGATACGCACAAAGCGGTCAACAAACGAAGGAATTTTTACCCGGACAAACAGATCGTCGCCGTAATTCTTAAGGGCAGCAGCCACTCGGCTAGTGAGGTGCGGTTTTACGCGCATGCCGATATTCAGGTTGCTGCCCGAAATATAAGGAAACGGATGCGACGGATCGACGGCCTGCGGTGTAAGCACCGGAAGAATATTGTGCAGAAAGAATTCGTTGACCGAGTGCCGCTCGCGCTCATCAAGCTCGGCGTAAGATGTCAGCACGATCCCGTTTTCTTTAAGAGCCGGAATGATCTCCTGACACAGGCAATCCTCCTGCAATTTGGTCAGATCCAGAACGCGGGCACGTATCTCTTTTAGCAGGTCGACCGTGTTGTAGCCGTCCGGCCAAACCCGTTCGTCTTCAATGTTGTCCTTGAGCCCGGAAACGCGGATCATAAAAAACTCATCGAGGTTCGACGAGAGGATCGCGATAAACTTCAAACGCTCCAACATCGGGAGAGATGTATCGAGCGCCTCATCCAACACACGTCGGAAAAATTCGATCAGGCTCAGATCGCGATTGATGTAGATCGTTGCCGTTTTCTCGGCGGCTTCGGCTGGCGGAAAGTTTTCAATCCGCCCTGGAGGATAAATTTGTGAAAGGTTGTTTAGCATAAAAACGTCGAATTGTTAAGGAAAATTTAACCAGGTGCGACACCGCAACCGACTTGGTCAAGTGCAAATGCCGTTCCACAGTACGGCAAAATCGATAAGCTATTGGTTTCACGGGCTTTGCAGCTGAGCGGAGTAGTCGAAACAAGGAAAAATAGCTTCGAACAAAAGTGTATGGAAGGCATACGCTTTGCGAAACGAGTTTTGACGGCTCAACACGAAGAGATTCAGCAATAAAAAAACACGGAACAGATAGCCTGCTCCGCGTTCTTAGTCTTCGTCGCTGTGTGCGGGGAATACTCTACATTAATTGATTCTTGACGGCATCTTTTACGATCGTTCGCGTTTGCTTTGCCGAGGTCGTAGCCGGTTCAAGTTCGATATGATCGATACCGTAAACCTCGCGTCCAAACGTTCCGTTCCAAGGTGGAATTACGATTGAAACATTGCCGTAAGCCTTTGCCTGGCTGGCAAGACGTAAGAAAGGTTTTTCATCCTCCGGCTGATGGTAGCCAAAGATCTCCATTCGTGACCGTTCGAGGCGTTCGACCTCTGATAGTTTTTCCTGGCCGCCCAAAACACCGATCCAACAGGTGCCGCAAGCGGCGGATCGGCACTCGACGGGTACGACGCCTTCCCAGCAGCGTTCGTCGGCTGCTTTCCAGTCTTTGGATTGATCTTTCGCAGATGCCGAAGCGATCTCTTCTTCGACAATGATGCCGAAATTCCCTTCAAATCTTGGCGTTGTGTAAGTGACGGTAAACTTTTTATCAATGGTTTTGAGAAAGCCGAACAGACCTTGCGAATCGTCTTTGGCGCGTTCCTTTACTATCTGATCCGGTGATTTTGCCATCAAGCCTTTAGGTTTTTCGACTTCGCCGGCCGCGTTTTTGAAATTATCGAGACCGGCCTGCACGACGGTCATAAATCCGGCGGCTGTGATGCCGAGAATCATTGAAGTATCGACCTTAAGCTTTTCCGCGGCGAGTGCTGCAACTTGCCGGATCTCTTCGGCGAGGTCGATATTACTGTTCTCGAAAACGGCGCTTTCGGCTTCGATAGCAGCCTTTACCGTTTTCCAATACCGGTGACCATAAAGAAAGTGATGCGATGTGTCGATCTGGTTCTTCAGTTCGCGATCACCCTTTATTACAAAGGTCTGAGTAGCCGCGTCCTTGTCCTCGGTCGATTCCAGATAACGGAAAAGCCCAAGTGGGAAAAACCTGAACCAGATCTGTGTAGCGGCCCGGTCAACTTCGTGAATCTCAGGCGCGAGAGTTTCGACGGCTGCGAGCCAATCGTTTTCGTTAAATTTGTTTATATAGACGTCGAAAGTATTGTTCATATCAATGTGTTGAAATCTCAGGGAACTGCCGAAATAAAGATTTTAATAATTAATTGCGATTTGCGCAAAACCCAGCTTGACAATGACCCGCAAAATTCCTATAGTCTAGAGTTTCGGACTTTTACGGTCTGGCTTGCTGTGCGGTTACGCAAATAACCGTGGGGCGGATTTTTGAGAATGAGGCAGGAATTGTAGCGTAATGAGCGTCAAACCTATGACGCAGGCGGATTAAACGCCCGTATTAATGTGTGGGCTTCTGCACTTGCCACGCTACAGCAAAGTTTCAGCTCAAACGGTTAAATTTTTAATTAGTTAATTGGATGCAAGTTTCGACTTGTGCTAACTGCCGGAAGATTTTCGGCAAGAGGCAGGCGTGAGATAGCTTTTGCCTTTCGGAGTTTTAAAACCCACTCGCTTCGGCAGGTGGTACAGACTTAGAGGAAATAGATGCCGACTATTAATCAATTAGTTCGCAAGGGACGCCAGAGAGTTAAGTACAAAACGGCCAGCCCGGCTCTGCAGGCAAATCCGCAAAAGCGCGGTGTTTGCACACGCGTTTACACGTCGACCCCGAAAAAGCCGAATTCGGCGCTTCGTAAGGTCGCACGTGTTCGTTTGACGAACCAGATCGAGGTCACGACGTACATTCCGGGTATCGGACATAATTTGCAGGAGCACTCAATTGTCTTGATCCGCGGCGGCCGCGTAAAGGATCTGCCGGGTGTTCGCTATCACATTATCCGCGGAACGCTCGATGCGTCAGGCGTCGCGAACCGCAACCAGGCACGTTCGAAATACGGTGCAAAACGTCCGAAAGGAGCGAAGTAAGGGATGCCAAGAAGAAGAGTCGCAGGAAGAAGAGAAGTATTGCCGGATCCGATCTACAACAGCCAGATGGTCACGAAGTTCATCAACGGTTTGATGTGGCAGGGAAAGAAAACGGTCGCCGAACAGATTTTTTACAGCGCGATGGAAAAGATCGGCCAAAAGACCGGCGAAGAGCCGCTCAAGGTTTTCAAAAAAGCCCTGGACAGCGTTGCTCCTACGCTGGAAGTGAAATCGCGGCGTATCGGCGGTGCGACGTATCAGGTTCCGCTCGAGGTAAGCCGGGACCGCCGAAGTACGCTCGCCATTCGCTGGATCGTTACCAATGCGCGTAACCGAAGCGAAAAAACGATGGAAGACAGGCTCGTGGGCGAACTGCTCGACTCGACAAGCGGACGCGGAGGAGCGATCAAGAAAAAGGACGACGTTCACCGTATGGCCGAGGCAAACAAGGCGTTTGCACATTATAGGTTTTAATCAGTAGCCGGTGGATTGCGGTCAGGAAACAGAAAAAGTCCCGACTGAGCAACGACCACTGAGCTCTGAACACTTGCAGAAATGGCAAAGATCAGTTTAGACAATTTTAGAAACATCGGCATCATGGCCCACATCGACGCGGGTAAAACCACGACGACCGAACGCGTGCTTTTTTACACGGGTGTTTCGCACAAGATCGGCGAGGTTCACGAGGGAACAGCGACGATGGACTGGATGGAGCAGGAGCAGGAACGCGGCATCACGATCACGTCGGCTGCGACCACCTGTTTCTGGACACGAAACGGTGTCGAACATCGCATTAACATTATCGACACGCCGGGCCACGTTGACTTCACGATGGAGGTCGAGCGCAGCTTGCGTGTTCTCGACGGAGCAGTCGCCGTGTTTGATGGCGTAGCAGGTGTCGAACCTCAGTCGGAAACTGTTTGGCGCCAAGCTGATAAGTACGGCGTGCCGAGAATTTGCTTTATTAATAAGTTAGATCGCGCCGGCGCTTCGTTCGAAAGAAGTTTTAATTCGATCCTCACGCGTCTCGGTGCAAACGCTGTCGCGTTGCAGATCCCGATCGGCCTCGAAGATCAGTTGAAAGGCGTTGTTGATCTGATTTCAATGAAGGGCCTGATCTGGAATGATGAGACAAAAGGTGCGCAGTACGAGACTGTTGACATCCCCGCCGATCTGGTCGATACCGCGAAAGAATGGCGTGAAAAATTGGTCGAGGCCGTGTCGGCTATCGACGACGATCTAATGATGAAGTACCTTGAAGGCGAGGAGATCTCGGAAGCTGAAATACGTAAAGCGCTTCGAAAGGGAACCACTGATTTAAAGATCGTTCCGGTCGTAACAGGTTCGGCGTTTAAGAATAAGGGTGTTCAAACCTTACTTGATGCGGTTGTCGATTACTTGCCGTCACCGCTCGATGTTCCCGCTATTGAGGGTATAAACCCAAAAACCGATGAAACAGAAAGCCGCGAGGCTGCACCGTCGGCGCCGTTTTCCGGCTTGGTATTCAAGCTCATGGCCGACAAGCATCTGGGTCAGCTCGCATTCGTCAGAATTTATTCGGGTACGGTCAATTCAGGTTCTTACGTCTATAACACAATTAAAAGCACCAAGGAACGCGTAGGCCGTTTGATGCTGATGCACGCCAACAAGCGCGAGGACGTCGAAACGGCAAGCGCCGGCGAGATCATCGCGATCGGCGGTATGAAGAACGTTACAACCGGCGACACGATCTCGGACGAGTCGAAACAGATCATTCTGGAATCGATGGAGTTTCCGGATCCGGTCGTTCGTGTTGCGGTCGAACCGAAAACCCGTGCGGATCAGGACAAAATGGGCATTGCTCTTAATCGACTTGCTCAGGAAGATCCGAGTTTTCAGGTCTCAACGGACCACGAAACGGGCCAGACGATCATCGCCGGGATGGGTGAGCTTCACCTTGAGATCATTGTCGATCGTATGAAGCGCGAATTCGGCGTCGAGGCAAATGTCGGTAAACCGCAAGTTGCCTATCGCGAAACGATCACCGCGGCAGCTCCGGGCAAAGAGATATTCAAGAAGCAGTCGGGCGGCCGCGGCCAATTTGGCCACGTCGAGCTCGAGATCGAACCGGCGCCTGGCGAAGGCTACGTTTTCGAGGACAAGATCACCGGCGGCGCTATCCCGCGTCAGTTTATCAAACCTGTTTCTGAGGGTATTCGCGATGCGATGCGTCGCGGGTTTCTTGCGGGTTACGAACTTGTTGATATCAAGGCACGACTTGTTTTCGGTTCTTATCACGAAGTCGATTCCGATGAGCGTTCGTTCCATATCGCGGGAAGTCTTGCTTTTCAGGACGCGGTAAAAAAGGCGAAACCAGTTTTGCTTGAACCGATCATGAGGATCGAGGTCGTGACACCGGAAGAGTATATGGGTGCGGTCAACGGTGACCTGAACCGCCGACGCGGGCAGATCGAGAAAATGGAGCCGCGTCCGGGAAATGTTTCCGTCGTAACCGCGTTCGTTCCGCTTTCAGAGATGTTTGGATATACGACAGACCTTCGTTCGGCGACCCAGGGACGTGCTACGTCGAGCATGCATTTCGAACGTTATGCCGAGGCTCCGCGAAACGTTGCTGAGGAGATCATCGCGAAGGTTAAGGGAGCAAGTAACTAAAAGATCATAATTTTTAGGAGAAGCTATGAGTAAGGAAAAATTTGACCGATCGAAGCCGCACGTGAACATCGGGACGATCGGGCACGTGGACCACGGCAAGACGACGTTGACGGCGGCGATAACGAAGGTGCTGGCGAAGCACAACCCGAAGATCATCGTGCGTGCGTTCGATTCGATCGACAACGCACCTGAGGAGAAGGCACGCGGTATCACGATCGCGACGGCCCACGTGGAATACGAGACGGCCAACCGGCACTACGCGCACGTTGATTGCCCGGGCCACGCGGACTATGTGAAGAACATGATCACGGGAGCGGCCCAGATGGACGGGGCCATCCTGGTGGTGGCGGCGACGGACGGCCCGATGCCGCAGACGCGCGAGCACATCCTGCTTGCACGCCAGGTGGGAGTACCGGCGATGGTGGTGTTCATGAACAAGGTGGACGCGGTGGACGACGCGGAACTGCTCGAGCTGGTCGAGATGGAAGTTAGGGAGCTGCTCTCTTCTTACGAGTTCCCGGGTGACGACATTCCGGTGATCCAAGGGTCTGCGTTGAAAGCTCTGGAAGGCGATGCGGCGTGGGAGCCGAAGATCGACGAGCTGATGCAGGCGGTTGACGACTACATCCCGACGCCGACGCGTGAGACGGACAAACCGTTCCTCATGCCGGTGGAGGACATCTTCACGATTCAAGGTAGAGGGACCGTGGCGACGGGCAGGATCGAACGCGGTGTCATCAACGTCAACGAGACGGTGGAGATCGTCGGTATCAAAGACACGAGGAACACCGTGGTGACCGGTGTCGAGATGTTCAAGAAGCTGCTCGATCAGGGACAGGCGGGCGACAACGTGGGGCTGCTGCTGCGCGGTGTGGAACGCAAGGAGATCGAGAGGGGCCAGGTTATCGCGAAACCGGGAACGATCACCCCGCACACGAAGTTCAAGGCGGAAGCTTACGTTCTCACGAAAGAAGAAGGGGGACGCCACACGCCGTTCTTCACGGGGTACAGGCCGCAGTTCTACTTCAGAACAACGGACGTGACCGGTGTTGCGAACCTTCCGGCAGGAGTGGAGATGGTGATGCCGGGCGACAACATCCAGATGGAGATCACCCTGATAGCACCGATCGCGATGGAGAAGGGCCTCCGGTTCGCCATCCGCGAAGGCGGCAGAACAGTCGGTGCCGGTACGGTGTCCGAGATTGTGGAATAACAATAAGTAATTAGCAGGCAGCAGTCAGCAATCAGTAAACGCTGGCCTATGCTGAATGCTGAATACGGAATGCTGAATTATTATGTTAAACGAAAAAATTCGCATCAAGTTAAAAGCTTACGATCACCGCGTTCTTGATCAATCAACGCAGGAGATCGTCGAAACGGCGAAAAGGACCGGAGCGAGCATTGCAGGGCCGATCCCGCTTCCGACCATTAAGAACAAATGGACGGTTTTACGGTCGCCGCACGTGGATAAAAAATCGCGTGAGCAATTCGAGATCAGAACGCACAAGCGTTTGATGGACATTCTCGATCCGACGGCGGAAACGGTCGATGCCCTGATGAAACTCGACCTGCCGGCCGGTGTTGATGTAGAAATAAAGGCTTTTGGGAAGAGCTAGTTGACAGAAATTACAGAAGTTGCGGAGTTGCAGAGCGATTAGCTCCACTCTTGCAACTCTGTACACTCTGCAAACTTTGGAACTTTTATGATTAGCGGAATCATTGGTAGAAAAGTCGGAATGACGCAGATCTTTGCCGAGGACGGAACGGTTACGCCGGTTACCGTTATAAAGGCTGGCCCGTGCGTTGTTGTTCAGACAAAAAGTGTGGCTGGCAAAGACGGTTACAATGCAGTTCAGCTTGGGTTCGTCGAGGACAAGCCGATCAAGCTGAAAAAAGTGACTAAGCCGTTGCGTGGTCATTTTGAGAAAACCGGCGGCGGCGTGCCTCCGACACGCGTTCTCAAGGAAATTCGCCTGCAAGGTGAGCCGGAAGCGGCGATCGGCGATCAGGTAAAGGTCGACGTTTTTGTTGACGGCGACAAGATCGAGGTCGTTGGTAAATCGAAAGGACGTGGTTTTGCCGGCACGGTCAAGCGGCACAACTTTAGCCGCGGCCCCGAATCGCACGGTTCTATGAGTGTTCGTGCACCCGGTTCGATCGGCCAGTCAGCTTATCCGTCGCGCGTTATCAAAGGAACGCGTTCGTCCGGCCACATGGGTGATGCCCGAGTGACGATCAAAGGATTGACGGTCGCTAAAGTCGATGTCGAAAACAATTTGCTGATGGTTCGCGGTGCCGTGCCTGGAGCGAACGGGAGCTTGGTTGTAGTTAAGAAAAGCTAGGGAACAGGAGCGAGTGACGAGGGACAAGGAAAGTTCATCCCTCATCCGCTAGCCCTCATCCCTGATTACTGGAGTAAGTTTATGCCTACCGTAAAGGTTCGCAATTTGAAGAATAAAGAAGTCGGCGAAGTGACGCTTTCTGATGCCGTGTTCGGCGTCGAATTGAACGAAGCGTTGATACACGCGGCGGTAATGAATTTTCAGGCAAACGGCCGCCAGGGAACTTCGGCAACGAAAACCCGCGGCAACGTTTCCGGCTCGGGCCGAAAGCTCTGGAAGCAAAAGGGAACCGGCCGTGCCCGTATAGCGTCGCTTCGCTCGCCTTTGTGGAAAGGCGGCGGCAACGTTCACGGGCCGCAGCCGCGCGACTGGTCCTACAAAATGCCGAAGAAAATGCGTCGCGGCGCTCTGCGTTCGGCTCTGTCGGAAAGGCTTCGTGAGGGCAACGTGATCGTTATTGACGAATTCGGGTTCAAGACGCCGAAAACGAAGGATTTTCTTGGATCGATCGGCGGACTGCTGTCGGCAAACAAAAAGCAGACAAAAACGTTGATCGTCGATTCGCTGGACAACGCAAATCTTGTTTTGTCATCACGGAATGTTCAGAAAACAAAGGTAACGAACAGCTTTGGCTTGAATATCTACGACATTCTTTATCACGAAAAGCTTTTGATCTCGAAAACCGCGATCGAAGAGTTGAACGATCTGCTCGATCCTAAACGCGAAAGCGGAAAGGATGAAGCTCCTGCGGCTGAAGCTAGGCCGAAAGCTAAAAAGGAAACAAAGCCAAAAGCCCAACCAGCGGCTGAAGCAGGGGCACCGGCAGAGGTTAAGACTCCGGCAAAAAAGGCGAAAAAGACCGAGGCTCCGGCGGTAGAAGAACCTAAGCAGGAGGCGGCTGACAATGAGTAAATTAGGTGTTTGGGAAATATTGAAAGCGCCGGTCATCACCGAAAAAAGCGTTATTTTGAAGGAAGATTCGACCGAAGAGGACAGCAACCGCAAACAGGGACAGGTTTTGACCTTTCGTGTTGACCGCAAGGCAACAAAAACGGATATCAAGGGAGCGATCGAAGAGATCTTTAATGT
>DATJGV010000103.1:0-17755 GCA_035494575.1 Pyrinomonadaceae bacterium
CGGCGTGATCTGCCACGACAATCCGAATTTGTCCTTGAGCCAACCGCACATCGATTCCGCGCCGCCATCGGCCGTGAGTCTGGACCAGTAATAATCGACCTCTTCCTGGGTCTCGCAGTTTACGACGAACGAAACGGCTTCGGTAAATTTAAATTGCGGGCCGCCGTTCAATGCAATAAAACGCTGGCCTTCTAATTCGAACTCCGCAACCATGACCGATCCCGCGGGTGCGGGAGCTCCCTCCGGATAGCGTGAAACCTTAACCTGTTTTGAGTCCTTAAAAACCGACGTGTAAAAATTCATTGCCTCTTCGGCATTGTTATCAAACCATAAAAAGGGCGTAATTTTTTGCATAATTTTTCTCCTCTAATACGTTCAGAAATATGAATTGTTATTAAGTCATGGCATCAAAAGTTTTGCCATAAGCTTGGCATTACATTTTTGCCAGGTATTCTTCAAGGCGATTCAGCGTCTGCTGCTGACCCTCGACCGCTCCAAATTTCTCCGCCGTCCGGTTTCGTTCTTCCGCCGTTTGGAACACCATTCGCATCGTGAGTTTTGTCTTGTTGTTCTCGTGCTCATCAAACACAACGGTCGAGTGAAAGATCGGCGACGGGCCGTGGTCCCATTCCAGCCGCTCCGGTTCGACGACGTCTGTGAATGTGATGTCGTTGCGATAATCGGTTCCGTCCGGGCCATGCATCACATGCAGCCATTCGCCGCCGGGTTTGAGATCGTATTTCTTTGTCGTCGTTGTAAAGCCAACCGGTCCCCACCATTGCTCGATGTGTTTCGGGTCGGTCCACGCTTGCCAAACAACAGCGCGCGGTGCGTTGAAAATTCGTGTTGTGCTTATCTCGCGATCTGATGTGTCTGAAATCGGATTACTCGTTGCCGTCGTCATCTTTTTTCTCCTGATCTTCTGTAGCTTGTAATAGTTCCTTTAGATAATCATCGAGGCGGTCAAAACTCTGCTCCCAAAATTGGCGATAATCGCCGATCCAATCCGATGCGCCTTTCAGCGGTCCGGCGTTCAGCTTGCACGGACGCCACTGAGCGTCCCGTCCCCGTTTTATCAGGCCGGCTTTCTCAAGCACCTTCAAGTGCTTTGTTATTGCCGGCATTGTCATGTCAAATGGCTGCGCCAGCTCAGTAACCGATGCTTCGCCTCCGGCAAGCCGTGCCAGAATTGCCCGGCGCGTAGGATCGGCAAGTGCCGCAAAGGTTCTGCTGAGCTGATCAGTCATGTTAAGTATTTTACCATTAAGTTAATTAACGAAATGGTAAAATAACATCTATCGGAAACATCAGTCAAGCGCTTTTTTCAGGCTGCGGCTGTCCCGCTGGATTCGCCTTCGGTTTTGTGTTTTATTACGAACGACCGCAGATCTACGATCTTGCCGCCACGAAATTGATATATATCGCAGAAGGAATACGGATTGTCTTTTCCATTTTCATCCTTCATCGTCATTTCGCCATAGGATGTAACAAAATCTCCATCGGCAAAGGTGTTATCGACAGTAAATTTTGGAGGTTCCATGTCCTTCATCGAATCCATAAATTCCTTGATCGCCTCTTTACCTTTGTACGATTTGTCCCCGACCATTTGCCAGGTCGCCTCCTCAGCACAGGCATCCAAAAAAACTTCCGGATTATTTTCTGCAAACGCAGTGTTTAACTTTTCAACGATCTCTTTATTCGTATTCGGCATGATTTTTTTCTCCTGGATTTTTAGTCAGAAGCGTAATGCAGCAACGCGTTGCCATTTTCGAAAACCCTGCTGCTTGTCAGGCTCAGTGGCAGTTTGTGATCTACGCCCTCGAACAAGGTCCTTCCCGAACCGAGAATTATCGGATTCACAATTATTTGGTATTCGTCGATCAACCCGGCCTGGGCCAACTGGGAGACAATTGTGCCGCTTCCCAAAATTGCGAGGTCCAGGTCGGATATAGCTTTCAATTTTCTGACCTCTTCGACGAGGTCGCCTTTTATCAGTTTGGTGTTTTCCCAGGCCACCTCATCGAGAGTTCTCGAAAATACTATCTTTGGGTGCTTATTCATGGCGTCGGCCACGACCGGATTTTGTTCAGCGGCCATCGGTGTGGGCCAATAGCGTGCCATCATTTCGTATGTGACGCGGCCAAAAACGAGAACTCCACCGCCGCTAGCGTTTTTTTCGGCGAAATCGTTCCACTCCTGATCGTTCTTGTGCGCCCAGCTCATATCGCCGCGGCCGTCAACGAAGTAGCCATCCAACGAAACATGTTCAAATGCCATCAATTTACTCACGTCCGTTCCTCCTTATGTTTGGGTTAGCCGCCCGCCGGGACCGACACGTGTTCGTGCGTGGCGATCCAGTTGCCGTCGATCTTTCTGTACCCGACCGTAACACGGACCCATGAGCCGGAGTCCGGACCGGATTTCTTTTCGCTGACTCGCGTCAATGTATGAAGGAAAGCAACGTCGTCGCCCGTCGTGATATGCATATCTTTGAATTCGCAGTTCAGAGGGCCGTCGAACATCTTTAGCCAATCTTCCCAGTGCTTTCTGTATGCATCGCGTCCGGTTTCCTGAAGCGGCGGAGGCACATCGAACACTACCACGTCCTCCGAATAATGCTTCATGATCGCATCAATATCTTTCTCAGAAACCGCCGAGGCCCAACTATCGACCAACTTTCGAATCTCGTTTTCATTATCTTCTCTGCCTGTAGCTGTCGCCATTTTGCCTCCTTTGTGTTTCAGTTTATTACGCAGCGTTTTGTTCAGTGTTCTAGACCATAACATGGATCACTTGTAAAATGCAAGTAATATTTGCTTGTTTTTTGCAAGTGTGTTAATATTTAAATTATGTTAAGGAAAACTGCAGGCAATCGCCGTTCCGATTGTCCGGTAAATTTTGCGGTCGAGTCGCTCGGTGATAGATGGTCGCTTATAATCGTGCGCGATATGATCTTTTGGGGAAAAAAGACTTACGGCGATTTTTTAAAGTCGGACGAGCGGATAGCAACAAATATCCTAGCCGACCGGCTGGCATTTTTGGAAAAAGAGGGAATTATCACCAAAGCACCTGACCCTCTGGACAAGCGAAAAGAAATTTACAGCGTGACGGAAAGAGGAATTGACCTAGTGCCGATGCTCCTTGAAATGATCGCCTGGAGCGCCAAGAACGAATGTTGGCACGCGCTTGTGCCAAAGGGAACGATCCAGCAAAAGCGATTTGTCGAGCGGGTTGCAAAGGCAAAAAATAAGGCCCGGATCGCGGAAGAGATCAGGGAAACTGTTCAAGCCGGCGGATATGTTTTCGAAGGTGTCGCACGGCCTGGAAATCCGCGAAAAAAAAAGGCATGGACGATTAACTGTTAACTGAAAATCAGAAAAATAGCTAACCGTTCACAGTGTAGTGTTAATTAGTTTTGCGTTATCTCTTCGGCCGTTCGTTCGCTTTCAATACGCGCTTGCGTAACCTTATCGCCTTCGGAGTGACCTCGATGAGTTCGTCGTCGGCGATAAATTCGAGTGCTCGTTCGAGCGACATTTCGCGCACGGGAACGAGACGCATTGCTTCGTCGGCGCTGGTGGTACGCATGTTCGAAAGCTTTTTCTCTTTGATCGGGTTTACGTCCAGATCGACCGAACGTGCATTTTCGCCGACGATCATTCCTTCGTAAACCTTGACCTGGGGTTTAACGAACAGCGTTCCGCGTTCCTGCAGGTTGTAAAGAGCGTAGGTGTTCGTTTCGCCCATGCGGTCCGAGACGAGCGAACCGGTGGAACGCGATTTCATCTCTCCCTGCCATTTATCGAACCGCAAAAACAGCGTATTCAATAATCCGGTACCTTTCGTTTCCGTCAAAAACTCACCGCGAAAACCGATCAGCCCGCGCGACGGAATTTCGTATTCCAGCCGTACGCGGCCTGAGCCGTTGTTGATCATTTTCGTCATTTGGCCCTTGCGGCGACCGAGAGCTTCCGTAACGACGCCTATGAATTCCTCGGGAACATCAATGACGACAAGCTCGACCGGTTCCTGCAATTCGCCCGTCGTTTCGTCGCGTTTGGTGATGACCTCGGGTTTCGAGACCTGCAGTTCGTAGCCTTCGCGACGCATCATTTCGATCAGGATCGCAAGCTGCAATTCGCCGCGCCCGGAAACCTTGAATTGCTCCGCCGCATCAGTTTCGGACACGCGAAGCGCGACGTTGCCGAGTAATTCGCGGTCAAGCCGATCCTTGATCTGCCGCGAGGTAACAAACTTTCCATCGATGCCGGAAAACGGCGAAGTGTTGACGCCGAAGATCATCGCGATCGTCGGTTCGTCAACGGCGATGACCGGCAGCGGTTTCGGGTTGTCGATAAGCGTTATCGTCTCGCCGATGTTTATATCATCAAAACCTGCGAGAGCTACGATCTCACCCGTCCCCGCATTTTCGACACTTGTACGGTCAAGGCCTTCAAAAACGAAGAGCTCCTTTACGCGCGTCTTTTGTGTCGAGCCGTCACGTTTTGCGACTATAACTTCCTGGTTTTTCGCTATATCTCCCGAAAAAATTCGGCCGATGGCCAGACGTCCGACAAACTGGTTGTAGTCGATGTTTGCAACAAGCAGCTGCAGCGAATCGCTGCGAAGTTCGTGCGGCGCCGGAATCGTTTCGATTATCTGATCGAATAAGGGAATGAGATTTTTTGAATCGTCATCGAGATTTTTCTTTGCAACGCCGTCACGCGAGATCGAATAAAGAATAGGGAATTCGATCTGTTCGTCGTCTGCCCCAAGGTCGATAAACAGATCGTAAACCTCATTCACGACTTCTTCGGGGCGAGCGTCCTGGCGGTCGATCTTGTTTATCAGCGCGATCGCGGGCAGCTTCAATTCCAACGCCTTTCGCAGGACAAACCGCGTCTGCGGCAGACAGCCTTCGGCCGAATCGACGAGCAGCACGATGCCGTCAACCATCTTAAGCACGCGTTCGACCTCGCCGCCAAAATCGGCGTGTCCCGGCGTATCGACGATGTTGATCTTATGATCGCCGTATCGGACCGACGTGTTTTTCGCCATGATCGTGATGCCGCGTTCGCGTTCCAGGTCCATCGAATCCATGACGCGTTCGACGACTGCCTCGTTGTCGCGGTACGTTCCCGATTGTTTGAGCATCGCATCAACGAGCGTGGTTTTGCCGTGATCGACGTGAGCGATGATGGCGATGTTTCTTATCTTGTCTGTATCCAACATAGTTATAAATCCGTGATAAAAGAGAAACGAAAATAATGAACGATTGCGGCTGAAAAGGCAACCCGGCGCAAAAAGACCGGCTGCGAAACCGGCCTTTGTTTGATCGATTTCACCTGCGCAAAACCTTACGGCGTCGGCGTTACGAGCGGCGTCGTTGTCGGCGACGGCATCATAGTCGGAGTTGTTGTCGGAGTCGCGGTCGGCGTTGCGGTTGGTGTTTCAGTCGGCATCATTGTCGGAGTTGCCGTCGGTTTCGGAGTTTTTGTTTTTGTCGGTTTTGGCGCAGCCCCGGCCACACCGCCTTTCGCGACACAAGCAAACACTCCGGACAGGATCACAGTGTCGCCGTTTTTAACGGATACACTTGTTCCGTCGGTGATCGCTGCCGTTGTCGTATCGAGCGAAAGCTCGCCGTTTCCGCTCTTCGGTATCGCGATCTTGCCGACGCTGGCGTCGCCGACTAAAACATCGAGCGATGTGTCCGGTGCAACGCCGACAGAACGGAGCTTAACGCTCAGATTATTTTTGCCCTTTTCGTTATACATTGCCGTGCCCGTCGGCGTTTTGTTGTTTACCGCCGATCCGGTCAGATCGGCTCTGAGCGGCCCGGCGCACTGCGCCGTACCAGCGTCCGTCGCTTCGGGGCTTGTGTAACCAATTACTGCCGCCGATGTCCAAACGCACACGGCAAGCAGCACAAGAGTTATTTTCCAATATCCCCATACTGTAGATCTTTCATTCATTTTTCCTACCCCTTTTTCGCTAATTTGAAAAAACCAAAGGCCCTAAAATACTTCAAGGGCCGACAAGAAAAGTTGAGAATAACGGTAGGTTGCCTGTTATTTATGAGGCGTTGCCATTTTTTTATTTAATTTTTTGTTGAAGGGTATGGAAAATGACATAGGACGGATGGTCCCCGTCCTATTAAGAGAAATATTTCGCAGCTGCTAGTTCGATGTTTTCCCAGCGGTGCTTGCTTCGCAAGTCAGATTTCCGGAAACAACAGGACGCTTGTCGTTCAAAATTCTCACACGCGCGCCTTCCGACAGATCTTTATCGACGGTGATCACCCCTTTTGATTCACCCTTCGCTAGCCCTTCAAGCTCACCGACCTTTTTATCGCCGATCAAGACCTCGAGCTTTGTGCCGTCCGGCAATTTTACGGATGCGACCGAGACTGACAACTGATTCTTATCCGCGTCAAATCCGGCATTACCGGTCGGCATTTCGTTGTCCATCATCCAACCGGTCAGCGACGCGGAAAGCTTGCCGCTCGAGCAACCGTCATTTGCGGCTTGGGACGATTGGGCGCTTAAGGGGCTGTAGAACGATAGCGGCAGGATAATAGCCGCGAATAAAGCGAGGATGCCGACACCGGAGGTGCGGCTGTAAAGAGACCTCTTCATTGGATTAAATACCTCCTATATTAAAATTTGTGTAAGTAGGCCTAATACAGGCCGTAACTTAATTATAAGACTTTTTAAAGGCAAGACAAATAGGATCGGGGGGTCTCGATCTATGGCACGGGAATCTTTTTTCCACTTCATTCTTTGCCAAGAAGACCGCCCCGAAAGGCGGCCTTTTCTCAGAACGAGGGGTGGCTGACCTGATCAGCCATTGTTGTTAACGACCAGATTGTTGGTAACGCTGAAAACGCCTGGAACACCGTTCGCGAGTATGTTCATCGTGTTCGCCGTTCCGCGGTTATTCACGTAACCTTCGAGCGTCACGTGGCCGTTTTCCACGATGATCCGGACCGACGGATTCGGTTCACGTAGATATGGCCACAGCCCGGCGCTGTTGGTAAACGACCGGAGCAAGCTGCGCCTGATCTGGTTATCGAATGGTGACGGCGGAAGCTCTTCGATATTGTTTACGACATCGACCACTCCAGGGATTCGTTTTACCGCGTTCGCTGCATCGCGTTTTGTGCCCAGTGAAATGACCTTGCCGTATAACGTCACCGTCCCGCCGTTAACCTTGTATGCAATATGATCAAACACGCCGTAATACGGAAGCGAGATCAATTTCTTGAAGATCTGCTGCTCAAGTGCAGTCCTTTGATTGTTGCGTCCGCCAGCGTACGTCTGAGCATTTACGTTAATTAAAGAAAAAGCCAGAATTGCTATGGATAATGCCAAAAAACTCTTAATAACTCTCATTGCTTTACAACTCCCTTGCAAGGAAAACTACCTTAATTTCCTTACATTTATTTGACGAGATCGAGCAAAAAAACGATGCCAAAAAAGCGTTAAGATTTGTAAAGAAATGCAATAAAACCGAATAAAAGCCCGTACAAGAGATTGCCCGCGAAATACAAGAAAAACACGAAAGGAAGGACAGGAGGTCTGATGTTTTGCGTAGGCTATTTTGTAGAGTAACCTGTCTGCCTAAGCGCTTCGTAAAGAACGATTCCCACGCTTGTTGCGAGATTAAGGCTTCGCACGTTCGGGTTTGGCATCGGGATCGTAAGACAGTGGTCCGCGTTGGCATTTAACAGATCTTCAGGCAGCCCGCGCGTTTCGCGGCCAAAAACAAGGCAGTCGCCGTCGTTAAATTCCCAATCGGCATAACAACGCGTGGCTTTTGTCGTGAGATACAAAAATCGCGAATCGGGCAGAGCCGTATAAAGTCCGTGCAAATCTATGTGGCGGCTGAGTTTAACTTCGCTCCAATAGTCCAGCCCGGCGCGCTTCAGCGTGCGGTCGTCCATCCTGAAACCGGTGGCCCCGACAATGTGCAGTGGTGAAAACGTCGCGGCGCACAGCCGGGCGATATTTCCCGTATTTGGCGGTATCTCCGGTTCGACGAGAGCGACGTGGATCATAAAACTAGATGCTAAGACGGCAAGCGGTTATTAGTAAAGCAGGTAAAGTGCATCCATTTTGTTTGATGGAACATCAATTGTTTGGAGTATCGGGATGCCACTCTGCGCGGATGCCGCTTGCGACAGATTGTGCTACAATCCGCTTTTCTGTAGATATTATGCTGGAAAATTTAATGTTTTCTCGTTTCAGGTTACTGATCTCACTTGCCTTAATTGCGCTTGTCGCGGTTTCGTCCGCGTTTGCGCAGCAGCCCTCACCAACGCCTGCGGATACAAAATCCGAAAAAAAGGATGAAAAAAAGGACGAGAAAAAAGCGGAACCCGTCACACTTCCGAATGCGAAAGACCCCTCGAAGCCGGTGACGGCCGAGCAAGTCGCCGAATCTTCGATCTTTGTTTACGGTGGGCTTGGCGGTCGGACGACGCTTAACCAGATCCGGAAAACCGCTATAGAACGCGGCAAGCTAAGCCTTACAAATACCGAAGGCAAGACCGACGAAATAAACTACGAGCGCTGGACGATACGTGCCGACAATCTCACCAACGAAAAGATCAGGCTCGATCAGGAATATCCGAATGCCCGCTTCGCTCTGGTGTTTAGCGGCGACAAGATATTCGGCATTTACAACGACGCCGTATTCACGCCGCGCGACGACGCCTCGAGGGCCTTTCAAAATCAGATCGTTCGCGGCCTTGAGGCCTTGTTGCGGTATAAAGAGAACGGCTCGAAAATCGAGCTTGCCGGACGTGAAAAGATCATGGGCGTTGATTTTTACGAGGTCGACGTTACCGATAAGGACAGCCGAAAAACGCGATTTTATATCAGTGCAAAAACCTTTCGCGTAATGATGCTCGATTACGAGGACAACGGCGTCAAATACCGCCGCAAGTTTTATAATTACAACTACGCGCAAGGTACGCTTGTCCCGTTCCAGACAGTGCTTTATGCAGACGGCAAGATCATCGAAAACATGGAGATCTCAACGATAACCTTCGGGCAAAAGATTGACGAAGACCTCTTCAAGGCCGGTTGATCGAACGGAAAAACCTTTTGTTTAGAGGCGGTTTGAGGCCGCCTTTTTCAATTGGCAATAAGAGATTTTGCAACTTTATCGCGGCTGGTTTGTGCAAGGTTTTGCAATTCCCCAAATTTTCCGATAGGAGAAATCAAATGAACCAGCCAAAGATCGTCTTTTCCGCCATAACGCTCCTGCTTCTTTTCACCGCAATTTCCGTCCGGTCTTTTGCCCAGACGGAGATAAAACCCGAGATCGGTCCGAGCTATGACATCGTTCTGCAGATCGTAACCGGAGTAAACGACAGAGCAAGATCCGACCTGCCGCAAAATCTTTCGGCTGTCGTGAAGCAGCTTCGCGGCAATTTTCAGTTTTCGAGCTATTCGCTTGCAAACACCTATCTTGGCCGTGTAGCCAACGCCGGCGCTCTGAATTATAAAAGCGTTTCCGACATACTTCGGCCGAACGCGCCGGGTTCGCAGCCGAGTTTTGTCGAATGGTCGCTCGGCAATCTGCGATCGACTCCGAATACCAGCGGGGAGCGTATGCTGCAGGCGCAGCAATTCAGATTTGGGGCCCGCATCCCGATAAATATCGGCGGCCGTCCAGATGAAACGGGCAAGATCGTCTCGATGACAAATTACGAATCGATCGGTCTCGATCTGAACCGTGTTACGCTGGCCGAAAACACGCCGACAGTTATCGGAACGCTAACACTCCCAAATACCGCAGGCACCTTGTTTCTCGTAATGACGGCAAAACCGGTAGAGTATTGATTGCGAAATGAGCCGAAGCGATTCCTTCGGCTCTTGACCTTCCATCAACCGTTCCTTTCGACAAAGACGAAAATAAAACCTTGCTTTTTCCGGCCGCCCGGATTATGCTCTAAGTGTTTCATAAGTGAAACAATTTATTATAGTTAGCACGCTAAGTATTGGTGATCGGAATGGGAAATCTGAGTCTGGTAAAAAGTTTATCTCACTTAAAAGAGGAACAAAAACACTCGGACGAAATTTTTCTCGAAACTGCGGGGTTGGCTTTTTCAAGAGGATCTTTGACAGAAATATCGGGCGAACCAAGCTCGGGCAAGACGAGTTTGTCGCTCACTTTGCTTTCAAAATTGACGCAAGAGGGCGAGGTTTGTGCGGTTGTCGATTCAAGCAACAGTTTCGATCCGCGCTCGGCATCGTTGGCCGGCGTCGCGCTTGAAAATCTTTTATGGGTCAAGTGCGACAGCAATATGGAAAACGCGTTTATTGCGGCCGATTACCTTGTACAGGCGAAAGGTTTCGGAGCGATCTGGCTGAATCTGAACGGCATCTCGAAACAGAAATTAAGATATGTGCCGCGGACCTACTGGTACCGCTACCGCAACCGCATCAAGGAAACCCCGACTTTCTTTTTGGTGACTTCCGAAGAATCCGTTGCCGGTTCGGCTTCGCATCAATCTTTCGTTTTTTCGCGGGAACGTGCCATCTGGTCCGGCGCGGGACGGTTCAAGCTGCTGCGTGAATTTCATCTCAGCTTTCATTCAAAAAAGCAGTTTTATGGAAAGCCGTTACTGACAAAAATAGAGTTTGACTACAGCGATGTCTAATTGTGTTGGCTTGCGGTCTTTGAAAGCTTAGCCCGTCCAAGCCCGTTGGCGGCAGCAAATTAGGGCTTCAAAATAATTAACATCCTGACTTGTCGGTGTTAACATAAAATTAACATACGGCGAGCGTCATTTGCCCCTATAATTTAAACCTTACGTATGACGCATGCCGATAACGACTCCGTGAAAGTAATTGCCGAAGTCCTAAAAGAAACCGCAACCGAAGACGCCGCTGACGGCCAACTGCTTTTTAACCGCGAATTGAGCTGGCTCGAATTTAACCGGCGCGTTTTGGACGAAGCGTTGGACGAAGATCTGCCGGTTCTGGAACGGCTGAAGTTTCTCGCGATCTTTTCGTCAAACCTTGACGAGTTTTTCATGATCCGCGTTTCGGGCCTTAAAGAACAACTCGAAGAAGGTTTTAGCGAGGTTTCGCCTGACGGGATGTCCGCCGGCGAACAGTTTCGCGAGATCGGCCGTCGTCTGCGGCCGCTGCTCAAACGCCAGGTTTCGACGCTCCATCAGGTAGTTTTGCCGACCCTTGCACAGGCCGGTATCACGGTCGAATCGTACAAAAGCCTGCACGCGAAGGAAAAAAAGAAACTTGATAAATATTTTCGCGACAATCTTTTTCCGATATTGACGCCGCAGTCGGTCGATTCGAGCCACCCGTTTCCTTATATTTCGAACCTCAGCCTTAATCTCGGCCTGTTTATCGAACCCGACCGGCACGCGACACAGCCGAATCTAAAACACCTTTTTCGGCAAAAGCGCTTTACGAGGATCAAGCTGCCGCCGTCGGTTCCGCGTCTGATCCCGATCTATGAAAAGAAAGGGCGCTACGCGCTCCTCGAAGAGGTGATCGCCGCCAACGCCGGTGATCTTTTCCCGAACATGAAAACAAGCGAGGCATTCCTGTTCCGCGTAACGCGCGACGCTGATATCGAGCTTCGCGAAGAAGAGGCGGGTGATCTGCTTCGAACGCTCGAACGCGAATTGCAGCGTCGCCGTGCTCGCTTTGCCGTTCGCCTCGAAGTCTCGGCAAACATGCCGGACAAGATGTTAAAGGTTTTGATGAACGGTATCGGCCTCAACGATCAGGACGTTTACAAGATCGACGGGTTTCTTAACATTCCGGACCTGATGCAGCTGTATGCACTCGACCGGCCACAGTTAAAAGACAAGCCGTTTCCGGTCGTTTTTCCGTCCGCGTTAAAAGAGAAAAAGAATATTTTCGACGTGCTGAAAAAGCACGACGTATTCCTGCATCATCCTTACACCGCGTTCAGTACGGTTTCGGATTTTGTCGATCGGGCGGCCGAGGACCCGGACGTGCAGGCAATAAAGATCTGTCTTTATCGCACGGGAAAAGATTCGCCGATAGTCGACTCGCTGATGCGTGCGAGCCGTTTTGGCAAACAGGTTACGGCGGTTGTCGAGCTAAAGGCCAGGTTTGACGAAGAGAACAACATCGAATGGGCGCGGCGGCTTGAGAACGAAGGCGTTCACGTCGTTTACGGCATCGCCTCGCTGAAAACTCATTCGAAAGTAACGCTTGTCGTTCGCCGCGAAAAGGACAAGCTTTGCCGGTATGTTCATATTGCGTCCGGCAACTACAATCCGACCACGTCGAAGGTTTATACCGACGTCGGCCTGCTTACACACAACGAAGAGATTGGGGCCGATGCCACCAGCCTGTTTAATTTTCTGACCGGCTATTCGCAGCAAAGCAAGTATCATCGTCTGCTCGTCGCCCCGCTCAATCTTCGCGAAAAATTTATCCAACTTATACGGCGCGAAAGAAAACACGCACTTGACGGAAAAAAAGCACGGATCATCGCTAAGCTTAACAGCCTCACCGATGTTGAGATAATCGAGGAGCTTTATTCAGCGTCGCGCGCCGGCGTCGCTATCGATCTGATAGTCCGCGGCATTTGCATGCTCCGTCCCGGCATTAAGGGGCTCTCTTCTACTATGAAGGTGACGTCTGTCGTTGGCCGGTTCCTCGAACACAGCCGAATATTTTATTTTGCGAACGGCGGATCACCAGATGACGAGGAAGTTTACATCGGCAGCGCCGATTGGATGTTCAGAAATCTTGACCGTCGTGTCGAGGTCGTCGTGCCCATTCTCAACGCTGAGATACGCCGCTATTTAAAGGAAACGGTCCTCGAAGCCTATTTGAAAGATAACGTCAACGCACGGGTTTTGCGGCCAGATGGATCGTATCGAAGATTGTCTAATAACGGATCGGACGCGTTCGATTCGCAGATGTTTTTTGCGGGAAGGGAAATTGACCTTTAGGCAGCTTGATGCGGAAGCCCGCGCGTGAGCGACTGCGATACTTTCGACGTTCGCGTTTCGCCCTTAGTCAGGTGCGGGCTTCTGCACTGGATCTAAGCCGGACTCTGCTTTGCAAAACGAGCCTCAAATACGCCGCTCTTTTTTTCTTTGCCATATTTCGCGGTTAAACGCGAATAACCACGGGGCTCCGGTTCCAGGTCGCGAACCTTGAGCAATTTTTCGGTTTTCTCGATATCCTCAATGGCACCTTCGATCTCCATATAATAGCCAAATGGCAGTTCGTCCAGGACGATCTCAACATTTCCCAAGTGCCAGGCCTTGCGGTGTTTTTCGTAAACGACAGAAAGTTTATATCCGAGTTTTTCAATGATCGATTCGGTCGCGTCAACGTCCGAAACAACCGTTTCGAATTCGATCTTGTGCTTGAAATCGGCGTCGTTCCGAAGCTTTTCCTTGTAGGTTAGCAAGGTCTTGTCGGCGGTTTTTCGAAGGCGGAGCAAGGCTCCAAGCTCATCGAGCACGCCGCCACGATGCAGATAGTTTTCTTCGAATGTCTCGTATTTAAACTCCGCCCCGAGGTCGCTCAATTTGGCCGCCAGTTCGACAAGGCGCTTTTTGTCGAGGCGGTATTTTTTCTCAGTTTCGATTGCCATTTTGGAGCGAGCCGGAGCGGGATACTTTCCTCACTCAATAGTATTGGATGTGTGGTTTTAGAGCAAATAGAAGCTTAGGTTTTGGGTCTTTGGCTTTGGTTTTTGCTCCAAAAATCAAGCATGTCCGTTACCTATCCAGCAAAATCTATCAATACGTACCAAAACCCAAGGCCAAATACCCAAAACCTAAAACAAGTCCGCCGTAAACTTGACTAAACACCCCGTTTATTAAATACTTGAAAAAAAGGTCAGGTTTCTGGCCGGATATTAATTTTGGAGCTATTAAAGAAAATTTATGCCATATCCTGAAATTATGATCCAGGGAATGCGTGCGGAGTTGGCGCAGCTCGGGATCGAGGAAACAAAGACAAGCGAAGCCGTTATCGATGCCGTAAAAAACACCGAAGGTACGGTGATGGTCGTCGTAAATTCAGTATGCGGTTGTGCCGCTGGCGGCGTACGACCCGGCATTGCCATGGCACTGCAAAATTCGGAAGCAAAACCGGATCGCGCGATCACGGTTTTTGCCGGAGCCGACATCGATGCGACCGAAACTGCACGGGATTTCTTTGACGGCTACCCGCCGTCATCGCCTTCGATCGGCTTTTTACGAGACGGAAAACTTGTTCAGATCTTTGAACGCAAGGACCTCGAAGGCCGTCCGCCATTCGTCATCGCACAAGCTCTTGTCGACGCATTTAACGTTCATTGTACGAAAACCGGAGCAGCAAGTAATTAGTTTCATCACACGGCAAACCTCAGGGTTTGCCGCCTCCGTTAACACGATTGGCGGGTTTAACCCGCCTTTTTTTGCGTTTAAATAATGATTGCTTTCGCAGTTAACAAGTCTGTAAAATAGAAAGGTCAGATGCCTGACTGTTTCATGTCGATCACCCAAAGAAAACACATCAGATTTTCGCTCGATATACCCGCATCGCTGCGCAAAAAGACCGGCAAATTGCGAACGGTTATCCTCTCGCAGATAAGCGTCGGCGGCTGCCTGAGCGAATGGGACCCGGGCATTTATACCGGCGACGAGTTTCGCCTCGAGATCGAGCTGCCGAATGGTAACCGCCTGCCCATCAGATGCAAGGCGATATACCGGTTCGAGAATATGGGCGTGGGTGTTAAGTTTCTGGATTTGACGAAATTCGAGCAGAGCCTATTGTCGCAGATCATTACGTCGTACCTTGAGGACGAGGGCCTGCCGAGCGGCGTCGATATATTCGCCCAGCCCGCGCCGTTCGCGGACGCTGAAAACCTGAAGGTGACCGACTTTCGCGAAAAGCGCGAGGAAATGCTTGAAGATGTGATGTCGTCGGATTAAAACAGTTCCTCAAGCGCCTCTTCCAGGTTTCTCACTCCAATCACCCGAATTCCCAAAAGCTTCTCCAGGCCTTTTTTATTCGACTCCGGCAATATCAGTTTCTTGAAACCAAGAGTCTGAGCTTCACGGGCACGGGCCTGCGCCTGCAAAACCCCGCGAATTTCGCCCGTTAATCCGACCTCGCCAAAAACTGCGGTTTCGGGCGAAATTTGCAAATTTCTGTAGTTCGAAGCGATCGCGGCGATCACGCCAAGGTCCGCTGCCGGTTCATCAATTTCAAAACCACCCGCGATATTCACAAAAATGTCATCGCCCGCAAGCTGCATTCCGAGACGCTTTTCCAGAACAGCGATCAACAATGACGCACGGTTGTAATCGAACCCTTGTGCCATCCGCCGGCCCGATGCCGATTTTGTTCCCGACACGAGCGCCTGAACCTCGACGAGCATCGGCCGCGTTCCTTCCATACAGACGGTCACGACCGAACCGGTGGCATTTTCGGGCCGTTCCTGCAAAAACAATTCCGACGGGTTGCCGACAGGCGCAAGGCCCGTGTTCGTCATCTCGAAAACGCCGATCTCGTTCGCCGCGCCGAAACGGTTTTTCGTCGCGCGTATGATGCGATGATTGTGGTGTCGATCACCTTCGAAATAGAGCACGGTATCGACAATATGTTCAAGCGTTTTCGGTCCGGCGATCGAGCCTTCTTTGGTCACATGGCCGGTAATAAAGATCGGTGTCGCGGTCTGTTTCGCAAATATCATCAACTGCCCGGCAACATCGCGCACCTGCGAAACGCTGCCCGGCGCCGATTCGATCTTTTCGCTGAAAACCGTCTGTATCGAATCGACGATGATAACATCCGGCCGAAGTTTTTCTATCTCGACGAGTATCGATTGCAGGTTCGTCTCGGGCAGCAAAAACAGATTTTCGGCGTTCAAGCCCAACCGCTCGCCACGCATTTTTATCTGGCGCTCCGATTCTTCACCCGACACATACAAAACCTTCGTGTCGCTCTGGCTCAACTTGTCGGCCATTTGGATCACGATCGTGGATTTGCCGATGCCGGGTGCTCCGCCGATCAGCACCAGTGAGCCCGCGACGATGCCGCCGCCAAGCACGCGGTCGAGTTCATCAATACCGGTGGATTTGCGTGCGTCGTCCTGTGATTCGACAGTGCCATAGGCGATCGGCGCAGCCGAAGCGAATTGCCGGGCAAATCCGGTCGATGCTCCCGCGCTTGCGGCTGTCGCGCGAAACCTTTCCTCGACAAACGTGTTCCATTCGCCGCAGTCGGGGCAGTGGCCCTGCCATTTTCGCGATTGGTTGCCGCAATTTTGGCAAACAAAGATGGTTGAGGGTGTTTTTGCCATAGATCAGTCTTTAAAATGATACATCGAACGGTTTAATTTTGCATTTGAGGCCTGAAATTCATCGGCTAATCGACGTTTAATTCAGCGGGTTCGACAGCCGCGTTCAAACGAATGGCCGAAAAATCCGAACGAACCGCTTATTTTTGCTTACTACCGGACAAAAAGCGTGATAAAATTTTAACGAATGAAGTACGACGTCCTCATCATTAGGGTTTGTTTTTTGGGCCTGCTAGCCGTGGTGGGCTATCTCCTTAATCCTTTTGCGCATACGCAGCATCTTGGCTCGATCGATGAGCCGACGCGCCGTGTAATTTCGGCGATCTTTGGCGTTTTTGTCGCCGGAGGGATCATCGCGTTCGAAATGCGGGTTCGGCAGGCGACCCTGAAGACCCTGATCGGCGCCGCGATCGGTTCGATCCTCGGGATAATGGGAGCATTCCTGATCGGCGTTCTCATCTCTATGCAAAAGGTCGAGGCGATTCCAGCCGAGATGCAGACGTTTCTGACCATTTCGCTCGCTTTTTTCATGGGTTACATCGGCCTGATGGTCGGAGCCGCAAAAGGCGATTATCTCGATCTTTCCGCTCTCGGCGGCATTTTCAGCGACAAAAATGTAAAGATCGATTACCGCATTCTGGACACCTCGGTAATCATTGACGGCCGCATCGCCGATGTTGCGGAAACCGGATTCCTGGGCGGCACGCTGATCATTCCGCATTTCATACTTGCCGAATTGCAGCAGGTTGCCGATTCGCCGGATTCGTCAAAACGGCAGCGCGGACGACGCGGCCTCGATATGCTCCAGCGGCTTCGCAACAACAGCAAGCTCGACGTGCAGATCGTCGAAACGGACTTTCCGGCGGTTAAAGAGGTCGATCTTAAACTGATCGAGCTCGGCAAACAGCTTGATGCGGTGATCGTCACCAACGATTTTAACTTGAACAAAGTTTCGCAGCTTCGCGGCGTTTCCGTTTTGAACATCAACGAACTTGCCAACGCTCTCAAACCGGTGGTTCTGCCGGGCGAGGCGATGCGTGTTTTTATCCTGAAAGAGGGTAAGGAATACAACCAGGGCGTTGCGTATCTGGACGATGGTACAATGGTTGTCGTCGACAACGCGCGCCGGCTGATCGGAAAAACAGCGGACATTGCGGTAACGAGCGTTTTACAAACCACGGCCGGCAAGATGATCTTTGGACGGCTTTGGGAAGAAAAGGACGAATCGGGTGACAATCCAACGTCCATGGGCGTTCACGATTCGCGTTCGCTCGGTTTTCGCAAAGCCACTCGCGAACTCCGCCAGAGCACAATTATCGAAGAAGTCGATTGAGCCCAATCTGAATGAACGTTGCCATAATCGTAGCCGCCGGTAGCGGCAGCCGAATCGGGTCGGACAAGCCTAAACAATTCCTCGAAATTCACGGAAAAC
>DATJGV010000104.1:0-7793 GCA_035494575.1 Pyrinomonadaceae bacterium
TAAAACCCGCGCGAACTGCACATTGAGCAGTGGTCACAGGGCTTGCCGTTCGGTTCGAACGTGCAGGCCTTTTCTTTTTGGATGCCGGAAAAAATCTCGTCGGCGATCGCCTCGGCTATGCCGAAGCGCTCTGCGGAAGGATGCACCGATTGCGGAGTTGGAATCCGTGATTGCGGATTTAATGACGTCTCGATCTTGTCGAGACGTTTGTTTATCGCGTTTATGCTTTCCAATATCGCAGAAAAATTGTTTGGTCTCGCATCCGCCTCGATAATTCTCGCGATTTTTTCTGCTAATTCTCTTCTGTTTTGATGAGGCATAAAACCAATGATCGAAATTAGTCAAAAACTTTCTTGACTTATTTACTTTTGGCGCCTTTAGGCGCTTCGTCCGGCAAAAGTTCCACGTAATCGACCACGCCGACTATCGCCGAATCGATGGCCGCGCCCGGCCGTCCCGTAGCGGCCGTTGACGCCGACCATCCCTCTTGCGCAATTACAACGATATCACCCTCGCCGGCGTTTACCGAATCAAGCGCGAGACAGGTGTATTCCATATCTTCGCCGTCGGGCGTGATCTGTCGGCAGAGCATAACACTCGCGCCCTCGTAACGCTGATTTTTCTGCGTTGCAACAACATTGCCGATGACCCGTGCTATTAACATTTCTTATCTGCGGTTTAATAATTAATTAGTAATTGTTAATTATTTAATTAGTGGGCAGAAATCTAACCTTTATTATAAACGTGATCATCAGAATCGATGATCCCGACGATCGTGCAATCAGTCGGCGTCTCGTCGCGCTTGAACGGAAACGATGCTTCTTTGCCGCGGCACCAGAAAACCAGTTCGCCGACGCCGGCCCCAACCGCATCGAGCGCGACCATCGGTTTGCCTTTCGGTTTCAGATCGGCGTCGAGCGTCTGGACGATCAATATTTTACGACCGTGCAACGATTCGTTTTTGACGGTAGATACTACGTTGCCGATGACGCGCGCGATCTGCATAAAACTGTTAATTCGCCGGCCTACGTTTCCCGTTGGGCGGAGGAGACACCTTTGGAACCCCGATGCTTTTATGGTCCTCTTCGACCAATTCCTGAAGCAACGGGGCGATTTGGGGATAAAGTTTTTCCCTCGCGACCTGAAGCGATTCAGCAAAAAGCTGCGGCATCGTGTCAATTACCTTGTGACCAGTCGGCGTTTGGTAAAATGCTACAAGATCACGCAATTCCTGTTCGGTATAGAATTTGCCATAAAGCGGAAATATCGATTCCTCAATGTACTTATTGTAGTCAACAACCTGAGGCAACCGCTCACGAAACCTTCGACTAAACGACAAGTATCTTTCTTTTGCCGTCGCTTTCAAAAGGTCCTTTTGTCTTGGCGTGAGATCATTTCTTGCATCGACAGCCTCGGCAAACCCTACGGGATACGTCTTTTCCATCTCCCTAAGGATTTCGTCTGTTATGCTTGTCATCTGATCATCAAGCTTCATTAAGACAACCAACTGCGCGATCAGCTTCCGTTTTTCCTCGGAAATCGGAGCCTGTGCGCGGGCTGCGAAAGAGAGGAAAAATGTCACAGCGAGCAATAAACAAAGTCGCGAGAAGATTTTCATGGGATTCTCCTATTTGACGAAATCTATCGTATCGATGACGCCGATAATTGCTGAATCGACGGGGCAATCCTTATTGCCCTCGGCCATGCGCGCGCTTGAGCCACCGACCACGATGACCTTTTCGTGAAACCCGGCGCCGACCGTATCGACCGCTACAACGTAGCCGCTCTGGTCGGTGCCGTCGAGATTGATCGGTTTTACGATGAGAAGCTTTTTGCCTTGCAGGCGCTCGTCCTTCTGGGTTGAGACGACGGTGCCTAAGATGCGTGCGATGATCATAAAAGTGAGCAGCGAGCGGTTAGCTGTGAGCAGAAGCAGTCAACTGCTTGCCGCTCACTGCTTACTGCCTACTTCCTAACGACCGGCAGCGTGTCATCGACGCTCGAATGCGGACGCGGGATAACGTGGACGCTGACCAGCTCACCGACGCGGCGGGCCGCGGCGGCGCCAGCATCTGTTGCGGCTTTGACGGCAGCGACGTCGCCGCGGACGATGGCGGTCACAAATCCGGCTCCGATCTTTTCGTAGCCTACGAGCTGAACGTTTGCAGCCTTGACCATTGCGTCCGCCGCTTCGATCATTGCCACAAGGCCCTTACACTCTACCATTCCCAATGCTTCCTGCATTTAGTTTTTGCTCCTGAATACTTTTATAAAATTGATTAGATCAGCCAATTTTCAGGGTGATGTTGCCGTTCGAACAAATACTAGCTGATAGCTGTCAGCTATTAGCTTTCAGCAACCCAAAATCAGTCCTGTTAGTTTAACTCAAATTAGCCGCCTGGCTCAAAAGCTCGATCAACTCTTCGCGAGTGAATGAAACTTTCGCTCCGTTCGAGGCCGCGCTCACACCGCAACTTATTTCAGATTCGTGCAGATAGCCGCAAGCCTGGCAGCGGGCCGATTCTGTCAGATAGCCCGCTTTTTCGCGAATATTTATAAGCTTTTCGATAGCGTCCTTTGGCAAGTCGTTCGCACCGCCGAGGGTTTTTGCCAGGATCGCGATCTTGGCCGTGTGTTCGAGCGTTTCGAGCCGGTCGAAGGCTTGCCAGAGGTCTTCGCCGTAAGCAACCGCGCCGTGGTTTGCCATCAGCAGAGCGTTGTGATGTTTTACGAACGGCCGCATCGCTTCGGTCAACTCATTTGTCGAGGGTGTGCCGTAATCGGTTAGCGGAACGCAGCCGAGCGTTAGGATCACCTCGGATAAGATGGGTTTGTCGATGGCGAGGCCGGCAACGGCGAATGCGGTCCCATGCGGCGGATGTGCGTGACAGACGGCCTTGATATCCGGGCGCTCTTTGTAGATCAGCAAGTGCATCGCGAGCTCCGACGAGGCCTTTTTGTCGGTCAGGGGCTTTCCTTCCATGTCAGTCACCGCAAGGCTGTCCTCCGACATGCGGCCCTTGCACGTCATGGTCGGCGTCGCCAGCACTCGGTCCTCGTCAAGACGGATACTAACATTGCCGTCCGACGAAACAACATAGCTTCGGTCGTAAAGCAATTGGCCGATCTCGCAGATCAATTTTCGGGCGTTTGATTCGTCCATTACCAGCGAAATTATTTCGTGTCGATCTGTGTTAATTCGTGGCTTCAGAAAAAAATGCGAAAAAACACGATCACGAATGCCGAAAGCGACAGGCTAACAAAACAAGAAACCACAGATTAACACATCGACTTCGACAGTGTTAACCTGTGGTTCGAATTCGTCCAATTATTACCGTACAAATCTCGGCGGAGCCGGATGGTGCGGAGCGGGCGGTACCGGAGGCGGAACGTCCACCCACGGTTCGACCGTATCGGTACTCGTGCACGGCGAAACGCTTTGTTGCTGTTCCAACTCGTCCACACGGTCCTGTAGCCGCTGATTTTCCATTCGGAGCATGCGTACGTAGCTGTAGCGCCGCTCACCGCGTGAAAACCCGCTGAACGGGGCCGTAAGGCTCACAAAAAAGCTCGCGATAAAAAGGCCCGCGGCAAACGTCAGCAAAAAAGGCAAAAATCGTTTTAGAAACCCTCTCCCACAACACATAAATCTGTACCTCTCAAAACTATTTGCTATCAAATACGGCGGTTTCCCGAATTCGGTTTCAAGGTCCTGCCATTCGCCACGGACGGCTGAGCAAGAAAATACGACAAGCTTTCAAGCGATGTCGTCAGATCGACCGTTTTCAACTTAACGTCTTCGGCAACGCCGAGCGGGACCGGAGCGAAATTCATTATCGCCTTGATACCGGCTTTAACAACGCGTTCAAGCACGTCTCGTGCGTGCTCGGCCGGAACCGCGATCACCGCAACTTCTATCTTATCCCTTTTTACGATGGACGCAAAACTTTTTATGTCGAAAACTTCCACGTGTCCGACTTTTTTTCCGATCTTGCGTTTGTCCGCATCGAAAAGCGCGGCTACCTTGAAATTTGTCTGCTGAAAACCGTAATAGTCGGCGAGCGCGGTTCCTAAACGTCCGGCTCCGATAATGCCGACGCGGTGTTCTTTATCGAGCCCGAGTATCTTGGTCAGGTGCGCGCGAAGCGAGTCGATATAATAGCCGACTCCGCGTACGCCGAATTCACCAAAATTCGCAAGGTCCTTGCGGATCTGCGCCGAGTTGAGATGAAAGCGTTTAGCCAAGGTGTCGGACGACACGGTGCGTTCGCCCTCGCCTGCGAGCTCGTTGAGGCAGCGAAGATAAACGCTAAGACGGTTGGTTGTGAGTTCTGAGATCTTTTCCTGTTTCATTTGTCGAAAAAACGGTCAGTGCCACCTGCCGTAGCGGGTGGGGTTTCTTTTCTACTACAGCAGAATGTGAAAAAGTTCGCAAGCCCGTCCAAGTATGAGAGGCAGCGTGAAGTAACTTTAACGCAAAGTCGCCAAGACTCAGACGCGCAAAGTTTAAGACAAACTCTTAATTATCGGATCAGCATAGTTTGTTTTTGCTTTGCGTCTTTGCGTTAAATTTTCTTCTTTTGCTCTTTTTCCCGCAATCTTTTACAATCTTGTTTCAAGTGTGAAACAATGATCGCATATCTTTCCGGGAAATTACGCGAAAAGCAGGCCAACCAGGTAATAGTCGATGTCGGCGGCGTCGGTTATGAGGTTTTTATTCCGCTCTCGACATTTTATGAACTTGGCGAAGTGGACTCGGATGTTGCTCTGCGGATTTACACACACGTTCGCGAGGACGCGATCCAGCTTTTCGGGTTTAAAACGGCACGAGAGCGCGACCTGTATTTAAAACTTATTTCGGTTCAGGGCATCGGCGCAAAATCGGGCATCACGATGCTGTCGGGCATGAGCGCTGATGAGATCATAACCGCAATACGAACAGACGATCTTGCTCGGCTTACTTCGATTCCCGGCGTCGGGCGCAAGACGGCCGAGAGGCTCGTGATCGAACTGCGGGATAAGCTTGGAGACCTGTCGGCAGGAGCCGCGGCGGCTGCCGCTGGTTCGAAGGCCGAACTACCTGCGGACGCCGTGTTTGACGATGCAGTGTCGGCTCTTGTGAATCTTGGCTACCAGCGAAACGCGGCTGAAAAAGCGCTTACGCAGGCGCTGAAGGAAGGAACTGAACCGTCGGTGCAGAAATTGCTGAGACGCGGGCTGCAGATATTGGCGAAATAAGGGCAGATATAGGCCTGACAATTATTTTGATCCGGCCTTTTCAGCCGATCTGCACGATCCGCGTTCAAAATAGCTAACGTTTAACCGCCCGCTACCGCAGGCGGTACTGACCTAATGCTCGATATATACAGGCGATTTGAGGATGATTTTTCGCTGCTCGACCGCAAGGCGTTGTTCGCATTGGTTTACGCGGCGGGTGGACTTGCCTGTATTTTTTATCTAAAAAATCCGGAGGTCCTTTACTCGTTCTTGAAGGACACGCGGTTTGCAGAGTTTGGCTGGACTATCGCGTATTCCGGCGGTAACAATTTCCCTTCGTTGGTATGGTGGGTCGCGGTTGCGGTTGTGTTTTACGTAGTGCTGCCCATGCTCGCAATCAAGTTTTTGTTTCGCCGGCCGCTGAGCGATTTCGGATTGAATCTACGCATCGAGAGCGGTTTCGCAAAACTGCTGTTGCAGTGCATTGCGATAATGCTGCCGCTCGTTTATCTGATGTCGCTAACGAGCGGCTTTTCCGCAAAATATCCGTTTCTGCATATATACGACGGCTCGCCCTATCTTGGGTGGACACTTGTCTGTTGGGAACTTATCTATTTTGTGCAGTTTTTTGGGCTGGAATTTTTCTTTCGCGGATTTTTGCTGCATAGTTTGAAACCATCGCTCGGGCCGTATGCGATCTTCGTGATGACCGTTCCGTATTGCATGATACATTTCGGCAAACCGATGCCGGAGACGTTCGCCGCGATCTTTGCGGGCGTGTTTCTGGGCTGGCTGAGTTTTAAGAACGGAAATATCTGGATGGGGCTCGTGCTGCATTGCACGGTCGCTCTGTCGATGGATGTTTTGGCTTTGTACAATAAGGGGTTATTGCTTTAATGTGCGTAATTGACAGCGAAAGAATTTGCGCTGAAATAGGCGAAATGACACAAAAAATATTCATGTCATTTTCTTTTTCGTATTTTTCGCGTATTTCGCGGGCAAAATGATTTAATAGACGTTATGGAAAACGCTTCGGCAATAGATATTCGCGCGGATAACCCGACTGACGAAGAGCGGCAGTTCGAACTGTCGCTTCGTCCGGCACATCTTGCGGAATACATCGGCCAACGCAAGATCAAGGACAATCTTCGCGTGTTTATGAAGGCCGCTCTCAAACGCCGCGAAGCTCTCGACCATATTCTGCTGACAGGCCCACCAGGCGTGGGCAAAACGACGCTCTCGAACATCGTTGCGAACGAAATGGGAGCGACGCTTAAATCGACCGCTGGGCCGATCATCGAAAAGGCCGGAGACCTGGCCGCCATCCTTACAAATCTCGAGGAAGGCGACGTGCTGTTCATCGACGAAATACACAGGCTGAACCCGGCGATCGAGGAAATCCTTTATCCGGCGATGGAAGATTACAGCCTGGACATAATGATCGGGCAAGGTACGGCGGCACGGTCGATAAAGCTGGAGCTGCCGAAATTTACGCTGGTCGGCGCGACAACGCGGCCGGGTCTGATCACCGCACCGCTTCGCGGACGCTTCGGAATAATTTTTCATCTTGATTTTTATTCGATGGAGGATCTGCAAACCATCGTCGAGCGATCGGCCGGCATTTTAAACGCGCCGATCGACGATGGCGGAGCCCGCGAGATCGCCCGACGCGGCCGCGGAACACCGCGAATCGTCAACCGTCTGCTGCGTCGTGTGCGCGATTTTGCCGAAGTCGATTACGACGGGACGATCACCGAAGAGGTTGCCGTGAATGCCCTGAACCGCATGGAGGTTGACACCTACGGCCTGGACGAAATGGACCGAAAGCTGCTCACGACGATCATCGAAAAATTTGACGGCGGGCCGGTCGGTTTAGGCACCATCTCGGCGTCGATCCACGAAGAAAAAGACTCGATAGAGGAGATCATCGAGCCTTATCTGATGCAGCTCGGTTTCCTGAACCGCACGCCCCGCGGCCGCATGGCAACACGCCTGGCGTATGAACATTTTGGGTTGAATTTTCCGTCGGGCGTTTCGTCGGTGCCTGGTTTATTTGAATAAACGCCCTTTCCCCGAAAAATAATTTTTAATTGATCGCTAAAGACGTTTCAAGATGGAAAAAAGGCGGACCCAAGCCTAATGCCTCGGTCCGCCTTTTTTTTCATTTATTCTTCCTCTTCTTCGACAGCAAGAAGCGATGCGCTTGTTACGAGGTCGTCGTCGCCCGTTTTGATGAGCGTTACGCCTTGTGCGCTGCGGCCCGTTTCGCGGATCTTATCCACACCGAGGCGAATTAATTTGGCCTGCTGCGTGATTATCATGATCTCGGAATCGTCCTCCACAGGAAACGCCGCTACGACCTTACCGGTTTTCGCGGTCGTTTTCATATTGATAACGCCCTTGCCGCCGCGTTTGGTCAAACGATAGCTGTCGACGGTCGTCTGTTTGCCGAAACCGTTTTCGGAAACCGAAAGGATCTTTTCGTTTCCTTCCTTTGAAACGGCACAGACCGAAACAACGTAATCGTCCTTTCGCAAATTTACGCCGCGAACACCGCGGGTTGCACGGCCCATTGC
>DATJGV010000105.1:0-10534 GCA_035494575.1 Pyrinomonadaceae bacterium
ATCGTTTTTACCTTGCTTGAAAAACGCAAAAAAACTACAATCAAATCGCAGTAGTTTTGCAAAATGCCGCTCGACAATAAGTCATAATATAAAGTTGAAACTGTCCGGGACCGTTCCGGCGTATGCTCATTAGATAATGAAAGAGTGCCAGCTGTGTAAAAATTGTTTTACAGACGACGTCGCAACATGTCCGAACGACGGCATGCCGACCGTCCACACGATCAGCGGCGAGCCGGTACTCGAAGGCAAATATCACCTCGAATCGCGTATCGGGCAGGGCGGCATGGGTGTTGTTTACAAGGCCCGCCACGCGTATTTAAAAACCCAGCACGCGATCAAGATCATCCTGCCTGACCTCGTCGGTAACGATCCACAGCTCGTAACGCGATTTCGCCAGGAAGCGCTTGCCGCGGCAGCCATTCGCCATCAGAACGTTGTGGGCGTTTCTGACTATGGCGTAATAAATGGTTCGGTTCCGTTTCTCGTGATGGAGTATGTCGAGGGTGAATCGCTTCATGACCTGCTAACACGGGAACGTTCTCTGCATCCGGAAAAAGCGCTTGAGCTCATTTCGGCGATCGGAGCCGGCGTTGCCGCCGCGCATCATCAGGGAATCGTTCATCGTGATCTCAAACCGCTGAATATAATGATCTGCAATGACAAACCCAGCATTGCACAGTCGGTAAAGATACTTGATTTCGGTCTTGCGAAGATCAAATCGGGGGAACTGCTTGGCTCATTCATACAGGCGCAGACGACCGGATTGATGGGCTCGCCCTATTATATGGCCCCCGAGCAGTGGGCCGACGACGAGCCGGATTCGCGTTCGGATATTTATTCGCTGGGCGTGATGCTTTTCCAGATGTTGGCTGGTGACGTGCCGTTTAAGGGGTCGTCTATACCGGCGATCATGAAAAAGCACATCAGCGATCCGCCGCCTACATTCGCCGAAATGGGCGTTAATATATCGCCCGAAATTGAAGCTGCCGTTCGGCATACTCTTCAGAAAGAACCAGTAAAACGGACATCTACTGTCGAGCAGATGGTGGACGAGTTCAAAAATGCTGTTTATCCGCCGGGTATCGGTATCCATACAACCGGCGCGTCGGGCGGGGCATTACCGGTTTCATCGCTCAACATTCACACTGAGCCGCCTCAGGCGAACGTTTACGTGGACAATGTTCCCGTCGGCCAGAGCCGCGAGGATGGCTGGCTGATGCTCGAAGGCATTCAAAGCGGCAATCACTTCCTGCGTGTAAGCCACATCGGATTTGACGACTGGGTCGGTGACGTCATTTGCGACGGCAAACCTCAGCGGGTTGTCGCCGAACTTGGAAAAGGCGGAATGCAGCGAACCGGATCCATCCCGATGCCGTCCGCGGGGCGAACAACGGGCAGCTCGCTTGGCCAGAATTCGATGGACCAGAGCTTTCAGGAAACGCGCCGTCCGGGCGATTCGACGGACAGCACCATCCAACAAAACTGGCAGACCGGGCCGCAGGGCATTTTCGTTCAGTCTCAGCCGCCAAAGAGGTCATTCTTTTCACCGCTGGTCATTGGTATCGGGGCGCTCGTTCTGCTCGTAGCGCTCGGCGGGATCGGTGGTATTGCGGCCTATATGCTCGGCATCATTCCGCACGGCAAACAGACCGCGAACACGGCAAATACGACGACGCCGACCGCTACACCCGGAGTTTCGCCGGTGCCCACAGCTACTGCCGAAATGGTTTCAATTCCGGGCGGGACGTTTACAATGGGTCGTAATGACGGTCGCGAGAACGAGCGGCCGGAGCACTCAGTCACCATCGCCGATTTTATGATGGACAAGACCGAGGTGACGAACGGCGAATTTTACGATTTTATGAGGGCGACCGGGTACAAACCGATACTGCCTGAAAAATTTCTGGCTCACTGGATTAACGATAAGCCGATACAGGGTGAAGAAAAAATGCCCGTCCGTTTTGTAAATATTGACGATGCCAAGGCGTTTGCCGACTGGCGTTCAAAACGCGACGGTGTTCAGTATCGTTTGCCGACCGAAGAGGAATTTGAATACGCCGCAAGGAACGGCAGCAAGGACAGCCTTTATCCGTGGGGCGATAAGTACGAAAAACGCTGTGCGGTCCTGGACACCGGCGGCACCGAGCCGAAAGCTGTCGGTTCGATGTCGTGTCCGAACGACTGGGGAGCGGTCGATCTTATCGGCAATGTTTTTGAATGGACGAACACACCGGTTTCGCTGTATCCGGGCAATAACGGATTAGTCAATTCTTCGGCAAAAATGAACATGGTTCGCGGAGGTTCATTTTTCCAGAAATCGACGGGCAGTCTGGCGATCACGTCCACGTTTCGACAACCGATCGAGTCAGACAAACGAAGCCCCGAGCTCGGTTTTCGACTTGTTCGTTCAAAGTAGCTCGTTTTATTTTTTTTCGAGGTCTGAAGGCGTAGGGAAGGTTTCTTACGCTTTTTGTTTTTACGCGGCTGGGATAAAATTATCGCGTAAATTTTTACCTGCATTATCACCCGATGAAGATCATCCTTGCAGAAGAGCGGTCAGGTGGTGCTCTGTCGCCGGAACGGACATTCGATCAGGGCGTTATCCGCATAGGCCGCGACACCGAATCGGACCTCGTATACGAGGGCGCTGCGTACCCGATGGTCTCGCGCAAACACGCTGAATTGCGTTGGCACGATGGCCGGTGGGCGCTCACCGATCTTAACTCGAGTTATGGAACCTACGTCAGCGGCCAGCGGATAAGCACGCCGACTTTCGTTTCGGCCGGAAGCCGTCTCCAGTTTGGTGAAAGCGGACCGGTTATCTTAATAGTTTGGTTTGAAGTCGCAGCGGAACCCGCCATATTGCGGCAACAGCAGCCAGGGTCGCCGGGCGTCGTAAACGTCCCCCCCAAGATCGAGCCGCAAATACCACAACCACAATTAGCGGCCGCAATCGGACGCCCGGCCGTTTCGCCTACTCCCGATCAGGCCGCACCTGCAAAGCCGGCGGTTGCATCGAGGCTCGAATTCAAAGGCTCCGATCCGCGTCCGGCGGTGCAGCTTGGGCAAAACACTATATGGATAGGGCGGGAACCGTCGTGCGATATAACGTTCAACGCGTCGGACATAATGGTTTCGCGCAAGCACGCGGCGGTGCGTTTCCAGGAAGGCGGCTACGTTGTCGAGGACAACAACAGCTTTAACGGGACGCTCGTCAACGAGCAGCGCATCTCGGGGCCGACGCCGCTATTTGACAACGATGAGATAAGGCTCGGTATCGGTGGGCCGGTTCTTCGGCTGGTTTCGCCGTCGCGAATCGCGCCGCGCGGTGCAAGCCTCGCGGGACAGCGATCTGTGCTGCTAGGACAAATTCCGAGCCTCGTTGGAGCCGATGCGGCGGCGTTCTCAAAAACGATGGTGGCCAAACTCGACACCGGCCAGCTAAACATGCCGGGCAAAGAGACCGAGCCGCAGCTTTTGATGTCCGTCGCGTTTGGCGAGAAGAAGGAGCTAACCATCGGCCGCGATGACAGGAACGATATAAAGCTCGATGGGCTGCAGATCTCAAATCGCCATGCGCGGCTGCTTCGATCCGGCGGCAGCATAGTTATCGACGACCTTAACTCGACCAACGGCGTCTATCTGAACGGCACCCGAGTGTCACGCACCGCAATACAGCCGGGCGATTCGGTATCTATAGGGTCGTTCGTGATCCAGGTTGACCAGGACGGCAACATAGGCGTTTTTGACACGCGCGCCAAGACGCGCATCGATGCGGTCGGGCTGACAAAGGAAGTAAAGAGTCGCTTGGGCGGTGGAAGAATTCGGCTTTTGGACGGCGTCTCACTATCGGTAAGACCAAACGAGTTTGTCGGTTTTCTCGGACCGTCCGGTGCGGGAAAGACCACGTTGATGGACGCGATGAACGGGACGCGTCCGGCGCAAAGCGGCAATGTTCTGATAAACAACCTCGATCTTTACCGGCATCTCGATTCGCTGAAACAGGCGATCGGCTACGTTCCGCAGGACGACATAATTCATCGCGAACTGACGGTTTACCGAACGCTTTATTATGTGGCGAAGCTTCGGCTGTCGCGTGACGTTTCACGCACCGAGATCAACCGCTCGATCGAAGAAGTTCTGGACGTGACCGGTTTGACCGAGCGCCGCAATGTTCCTATCAACCAACTGTCTGGCGGTCAGCGCAAACGCGTCTCGATCGCCGTCGAGTTGATCACGAAACCATCCGTAATTTTTCTTGATGAGCCGACATCCGGACTCGACCCTGCGACGGAAGAAAGGATAATGAAGCTTTTCCGGCAGATCGCCGAATCGGGCCGCACGGTCATCATGACGACGCACGCGATGGAGAACGTCAAACTGTTCGACAAGATCGTCGTGATGATGCGCGGTAAGCTGGTCTTTTACGGTACGCCGGATGATGCCCTCAAATACCTGAATGCAAAAAGCTTTAAGGGCCTGTTCGACAAGCTCGAAAAACCTGTCGAGGACCTCATACGCGAGCACGGCGAGGCCAACCGGCGTTCGATAACCGATAAGGTTGCTGAGGATTGGAAACAAAAGTTTCTCAACACGCTGCAGTACAAACAGAATGTTTACGAGCCGCTCAAACAGCTTGGCGAAATGCCGCCGGCAGGCAGGCAAAAGAAGCGACGGCTAGGGATCGTCGGTGCTATTCGTCAGTGGCTGACGCTCTCGCGCCGTTATCTCGAGGTGCTGTTCAAGGATAAGCTGAACCTTTTTATCCTGTTCGCGCAGGCTCCGGCGATCGCACTGATGACGTTTTTGGTAATGGGGAACGATTCGCCGCGCGATTTTGTTTATTTCGTTATATCGCTTGTGGCTATCTGGTTTGGTACGAGCGTCTCCGCTCGCGAGATCATCCGCGAACGCCCGGTTTATCGCCGGGAACGGATGGTGAATCTTGGTATCTTGCCTTATGTAGGCTCGAAGCTTTTTGTCATCGGCATAATCGTAGGCTTTCAGTGCCTGATGCTGTTCGTCCCGCTGAAACTATTCGATCTGATCGGACTGATGCCGATGCCGGGCGAAAAGGGCGGCCTGCCGCAATTTTCTGCGATGCTTTTGACCGCTGCGGTTGGCGTCTCGCTCGGATTGCTGATATCGGCATTGGTACGCACATCGCAAATGGCCACGAGCCTTGTGCCGCTCGTGCTGATACCACAAATATTATTTTCTGGATTAGTAGGCGTGCCCACGGGAATATACAAGGTGGCTTCGCTTGCCGTCCCGGCAGCATGGTCGTTTGACACGATGAAGCGGTTTTCGACGCTCGACACGCTTGAACAGGATGGCGCTGAGCCAAACGGAGCGAGCGGAGGCCTCGGACTGTATAAATACACCGAAACCGAGAACGACAAGATCATTGCCAATGCACGCAAGAGCCTTGACGATTATCAGAACGACGTTCGCAAAAAGTTCGAGCAGTACCAGGATCAGGTTCGGAACGGCCAGAACCCGCCGACCCCGATGCCGGACGAGCCGCCGGCCATTCCAGCCGCAAAAAAGATACCGCACGACCTGAGCCATTACATAACGTTTCTGCATCCCTGGATGAACGAGGTTTTAAATCAGATCGTTTTGATGCTAATGTTTGGAATGATGGTGATCGTAACGCTTATCGTCCTGCGCCTGCAGGATGTCGGCTGATCGCCAGGTCAGGACCAGGGTGGGTTCTTAACGTTTTATTATGAGAGAAGTTCTTAAACATTCAGTTATATTTATCGCATTAGTAATCGCGTTCTCCAGCCTCTCGGCTTGCACATCGACCGAGACCACGCAGTTGAACGCATCGCCCAATGTTCCTGCGGCAAACGAAACCAACGCCGCTGCTGAAAAAACGCCTTCGGATTATCCGCCGATACCGAACGCCATCGCTCAATCCGACCTTAAAAATCTCGATAACAGCACATTCAAGATCGCCGATAAAAAGGGCAAGGTGCTTTTGCTTAACTTGTGGGCAACCTGGTGCGGGCCGTGCCGGTCCGAAATGCCGAAACTCGTCAAGATGCAGGACGAGCATCGCGACCAAAATTTCGAAATCATCGGCATCGACACCGAGGATCAGGACACGGCCGACGATATAAACGCATTCGCTAAAGAAATGAAGCTTAACTACACGCTTGTTTGGGGCGACGCGGACCTGCAAAATGAACTTGTAAAGATCACCAATTTTCCGGGCATCCCGCAAAGTTTTCTTATCGACCGTGACGGCCGGCTGCGAGGGATCTTTAAGGGAGCCAATCCATCGGACGTCAAGAAAATGGAAGAGCTTGTAGCAAAGGTCGTCAGCGAATAACAGCTGTAAGCAGTTTATTTCATCGATTTTACTGTTCGTTCGGCACTTTTGGCTCGACCAATATCGTCTTAAAACTCGCAAGGCTCACTAATCCCGGAGCAGCTCCCCGGGGTTTATTGACAAACTTTTTCTGCGTATAGTGAACGGCAGCTTTCGGCTGCCGTCCCGCGTCGCTGTAAAACGCAGCAAGCTGCGCCGCTTCGAGCAGCGTTCGTTGAGGTATCTCCCTTCGCGACGGGTTTCGCACGACGACATGGGAACCCGGATAGTCGGCCGCATGTAGCCACATATCGAGCGAACCTGCAACGCGAAAGGTCAGATGATCGTTATCCTTCGCACGCTTTCCAACCAGAATTTCAAAACCATCAGATGAGGTAAAACTTCGTGCCCCGTTGAACGCCGCAGCTTTCTTTGCGCGAACGGCTGGTTTTTGTTTTTCTTCCGGCACTGCAAAATATTGCTCGTCGCGTTCTTCTGCGGCGCGTTCGAGACGCTCTCGCTCGTGTTCCCATCTCTCAAGTTCCTTTTGCACCGTTTCCTTTCGTTTTGCGATCTCGCTTGCGGCGTTTCTGGCCTTTGTATATCGCTTAAAACATTTCTCGGCAGCCTCGGTGATTGAAAGGTTCTCATCCGCTTCCACGGCGATCTCAGGCTGCCGTTCATCAAAAAAATCCGTTACAAAGATCTTGTCTCCGTCTCGCGTCGCCGTGGCTGCGTTCGCTAACAGCAGATCTCCGGTTCGTTTCCATTTTTCCGCGTCGCCGTGATGTTCCAGATCTTCGTTCAACTTCCGCAACAAAGTCTTTCGTTTCGTTATCTCCGCGTTGAGCTTTGCCCGGGCCGCGGCAACCCGTGAGAGGAACTGACGGTTCGCTTCCTGTTCGAGGTAGTAATGGTCGAGAGCTTCCGAAAGTGAACCGCTTTCAGACGCAGCGAGCAGGTCATCGTCATTCGCACTCTCTTCGCGTGTTCGTGCCGGCGGGGGCAGATAACGTTCTCCCGAGACCTGGCCCGGCCCAGTATTAGGCCGCATGGATTCGAGAATAAGATCCTTTGCATCGACGAGAAAAATGTTTGACGAGCGGCCCGTCAGTTGGGCGATAAGAGAGAAATCGTTGATCTCACCAGTCTCAGTTTCAGCCGAAAGCGAAATTCGCAAAACACGTTCACTGGGAAATTTTGTTACGCTGCGTACGATCGCGCCGGACAGCCGCTTTCGCGCGTAAAGCAGAAACGGTGACGGGTTCACCGATCGTCTTTCAAGGTCTTTTAGCCGCCGTTTGACCAGATAGATCCGCGGCCGACTTGGCTCGATACTTATAAAGAGAAACAGCGAATCGTGCAAGCGAAAATCGACCGCCGTCTCAAACCGCGAAAGCGGGAATATCCTTCCAAGACGCTTGCCCGCCAAGGCAGTGCCTAATTCCGAGCAGATCTTTTCAAGTGTGGCGTTATTCACGAACTCAATTTTATGTATCCAAAATGAAAAAACCAAAGCCGGCAAACGCCGGCTTTGGACGTTTCGGATATGGGCATCGGGGAAACTAAAATTCGTTAACGATTATCGTTCCCGACAACAGGTCGTGTGCGGCGCGTTTTTCTTCGTTAAAAAAGATCGTCACGAAGCTTGCACCGAACAGCGGCAGCGATAAAAGGTAAACCGCAGAACTGACCGCAGCCTGATGGAACGTCGGGTATTCGTTCTCGTCCGCGTCGATGATCTCCAGCGAGAACAGCCGCATACCGAGCGTTCTGCCATAAACTCCGATACAGACCGTCAGGTAAACGAACATCACGATCGACCAGGTTGCCGTGAACGTCAGCAAGCCGCCAAGCGAGAACCAGTCGCCACCAAAAAATGCGAAGGGCGAAAGCAGGATCAATGCAGCAAATCCACCAATAATAAGATCGAAGACACCTGAGTTAAACCGCATCGCGAACGGTGCCAGATCATCGATCTCGGATGATGAGCTTTCGATCGTCTCATCCGGTTTGGTGATGTGGATCAACTCGTCTTCACTGTACGCCATTACGTCGTAACCGGCATCGACCATCGGAGCCGGTATTAGCGTCTCTTCGATCGGCGGCAGCTTATTTGTGTCAAATTTCTTCTTTACCGGAAACGTTTGAACAAGTTTCGGTTTTGGCAGAACGTTGACAGTTGCTTTTGCCTCTGCAGCAGGAGCCGCCGCCGTTGCGGTCTTTTCAACCACGTTGAACGGAAAATTACGATTCGAAGTCGCTTTTGCCGTATTTCTTCTTTTTGGCGAAGCTTCAGGCAAAAAGGCTTTTCTGGATTCGTTGATCCGTTTTAAGGCGTTTGCTACACGCGGATCTTTATGCTCAGGCGAGGGTTTCGGAGCCTCGACGTATTCTGCCTTGAGAGCATTTGCACCGTTCGTGACAAGCTGTTTTTGATACGCCGTTTGTCCGGCAACGGCGTCCGCCGTCGTCCCCGAATGCCGTCCCCTCACCTTGTTTTGGAGCTCAAGACGCCAGTCGGGAATCACCGGATTTTTCGGCTGAAATCCGACCAACGTAGGACTTGTTTTCGGCGCGTTCAACTCCGACGTGTCGTATTTTATCCGCAATTTCGCCGGCGGTGATTGAACGGGCGCTTTCGGAGGTGCAACGACCGGCTCGGGAATTTTTGGCGTCGCCTCGACGACCGATGCCCTTTTCTCCTCCGCTGCGACGACGGGCTTTGGAGCACTTAGGGTCAATTGCATGATATCGGCCGGAACGTGTTTCTTTGGTTCTGGCGCCGCGTAGGATTTCACTTCGAAAGGTACCGACGGACGCGCCACTTTAGGAGCATCAGGCGGCGTCGAATTGATCTTTTTCTGAAGTTCTTCGCGAACCGAATCATTCATCATGGCGCCGCAGGTTAGGCAAATGGACAAGGTTGGTGCCAGGCTTCTATTGCAAACGGGGCAGTTCATAGGCTCAAATTTTTCTGGAGAGTTCGGATTAGAATTAATTGGAAACGACCCTTGAAACAAGGTGATATTATCAAGAACTACTTTAACTAGTCAATAGTAAAGTTAAGAAAAATTTAAGCGTTAGAGCGTTTTCCACAAGCAAAGAGTTTTAACCTCTTGAATGCAAAAAATTTACACTTCGGAAACTTAACACAAACTGACCGGTTTGCCGCGTGTCCCAGTTTTACCGCCTGTCCCATGACTGTCCCACGGGTGTCCCAAGCCTCTCCCAGACCGCGATGGGACGTGGAAAAGATTGAAAACAGGGCGTTTAGCGGATTTTTGAGCCGAAATTTCACAGTTTTTAAAAAATTTGCGCCACATTGTGCCACAGGCTCTTTTCCAGGTTTTCAAAGATCGATCGGCAAGCCGCCGAGATAAGGCAAGTGTATCATATTGTTGCAGGAATGGGAAGATGTTTTATGTGGAGGTCAAAATCGCCGATGGACACCTTTTTCCAAAGCTCACGTACTACGCGTAGAGCGGCAGAGCCGAGGAAGAACCCACTTGCTTACGCAGGCGGCTCTGGACTTGGTGGCAGAGAGGCAGTCGCGCTTACTGCGTGTGGGCTTCTGCAAATTTTTGCAAATTAGGCGGTTGCTACGAGCAGTTCTTCTGCGTTGTTTGGCGGGCGAAGGCCGTCCGTTCTGCCGGCGAAGTAGCGTTCGGCAAGGGCGGCGGCGGATATGTGTTGCGCTTCTTTGAAGCCAGCCTCATGCGCAAGCTCCAGTATCTCGGCCGGTGTGAAGAAGCTGATGAAGGGCGTTCCGCTGGCGTGTGCGCCTTTTGCTGCCATCTCGAGGCCCGGGCGCACGTCTGGGTCAGCAAGTTCGAGAGGCAACAGGAAGCTCATCGCGAATGTCGATCCGGGAGCAAGGGTCGCAACCTGGCGCAGAGTGGCAATATTTGCCTCTCTTGTCAGGTACATGCTCACGCCCGTCGAGACCACGACCGCGCGCTCGCTCGCATCAAAGCCCGCCCGTGCGATTTGCTCTCGCCACGATTCGCCGGCCTCAAAATCAACAGGCACCAGATGCAGCGATCTCGGAATGCCGTAGCCCAATTCGATCAGGCGCCGGCGTTTCCAGGCTTGCGGGCCCGGCTGGTCAACCTCGAAGATCTGAAGACGCGAGGCGATCTCCGGCCGACGCTGTGCAAATGTATCAAGGCCTGCTCCGAGAATGACGTACTGCGCGACGCCAAGTGCAAACTG
>DATJGV010000106.1:0-8899 GCA_035494575.1 Pyrinomonadaceae bacterium
TTTTTAGAGAACCGCCTGTTTACTAGAGACATGCGGCAAGAATTCGCTTGCAGGGAAGCGGCAAATGCATTCTTTTGGCCAACGCTTGTCAGCCAAACCTCTGTTAGATAGAATTAAATGTTGGAAAGAAATACAATAGAACCACGAGATAAGACATTATGAGTACAGCAACTGAATCAACCGCCGCGACCGCCGGACTAAGAGGCGTGGTCGCCGCACAGAGCTCCATCGGCGACGTAAACGGCGAAGAAGGTATTTTAATTTACCAGGGTTATAACATACACGACCTCGCGGAGCATTCAACCTTCGAAGAGGTCATTTTTCTGCTTTGGAACGGACGTTTGCCGAAAAGCGATGAGTTCGAAGAGTTCGAAAAGCAGATACGCGCAAACTACGACGCGCCGCCCGAAGCCCTTGCTCTGATGAAACAGTTCCCCAAGGAAGCCGACCCGATGGATGTTCTACGGACGGCGGTTTCGTCTCTCGATTTTTACGATAAGGACGGCCATGGCACAGACCGCGAACACGCGATTAAAGCAGCGATCAAGCTTACCGGCCAAATAGGAACGCTCGCCGCGGCATGGGACCGCATCAGGAACGGCAAAGACGTCATCTCGCCGGACAAAAGCCTGAACATTGCCGAGAATTTCCTTTATATGCTCCGGGGCGAAAAGCCCAACGCTGACGAGGCGCATATGTTCGACGTCTGCCTTATCCTGCATGCTGACCATGAACTGAATGCTTCGACATTTACAACGCGCGTGGTTGCCGGAACGCTTGCCGATATGTATGGTGCTGTCACGGCCGGACTTGCGGCTCTCGCGGGCCCGCTGCACGGCGGAGCCAACACGAACGTGATGAAGATGCTGCTTGAAATAGGCGACCTCGACAAGGTCGAGCCGTGGGTTGACCAGGCATTGGCTGAGAAACGGAAGATCATGGGCATCGGCCACGCGGTTTACAAAACCGAAGACCCACGTGCGACCTGGCTTCGCAAATTCTCAAAACAAATGGCCGACAAAACGGGCGTGTCAAAGTGGTTCGATATGTCCCAGAAGATCGAGCAGCTGATGCATGAGAAAAAGGGAATGTTCCCGAACGTTGACTTTTACTCGGCATCGACCTATTACCTGATGGGGATTCCGCTCGATCTTTACACACCGATATTCGCTGTCAGCCGCATCTCAGGCTGGACCGGCCACATTCTCGAACAGTATGGTCATAACAAGCTCATCCGCCCGCGTGCCGAATACATCGGCCCACGCGATCTGAAATACGTACCGATCAACGAACGCGGAAACGGCTAGTTTCTTGCCGGCGGTTGGAGAATAAAAAGAGAATTTGAAAGGCCTCGGCTGAAGAAACCGGGGCCTTTTAATCTCGCCGAGGATCTATGGACGTAAAGACAAATTCTCTGCCTCTTGCTTTGTCTTCGAACTCCCGGATCGGCCGTTGCCGTTTTTCTTCGTCAGAAGCAGCTTTGTATCGGCGAGCGCAAGCTTAAATGCATTCTTGTCCTTTTGCGGACTGCAGTTTACCGCGCGGTCGTCGATGAAAGCGGCGACGCGCGGTTTGCCACGGCCAACGTAAACGTCAGCGAAAGGGAATTTGTGGTGTTCGAGCCATTCGATCACCTTTATACGCATACGGCCGGGTGACAGGCGTGTATTCATCACGTCGTTGCCGACATCTTCGGAGCATCGTGATGTGAAAACAACGATGTCCGCAATTTCTGCCAACGACTTCGCGAACTCAAGTGCTCCGGGCAGCGGCTGGCCGATCCTATCCAAGCCGTGCCAGCCGTCATATTCGGCAAGTACGCCATCCAGATCGACGCAAACACGCGGCTTTTTGGCCGGTGGCGAAGATTTCTTCGCGACATGGCCGTTGGCTGACGCCGCCACTGCTCGTTTTTTCGATTTTGCCTTCCTGGGAAGCGGAGCGGGAATTGTATTTAGCATCGCTTCGATCGCGTCACCGCCTTCGAGCCATTCGTTCTCACCGATCCCGTCAAAATTCCAGATTCGCGTATAGTGCGGCCGCGTATGATGACGACCCGGCAGACGAAGGCCGTAGGGAAGATGGCCTTCTTTTACCATGGCCTTTGGCGGGAAAACTTCGGGTTTTCGGGGCAGGCCAAATTTTTGATAATCGGAGCGTATGTTATCGACGAACTCAAAAACGTCGGCGAGCGGATATTCCCGGTCAAGCAAAACCCATACGTGATAACCGCCGACGCCGTTGCTGTCCATGATCAGCGGATCCATTTTCATTGCCCGAAGGCGGTTTGCCCATTCGAGACAAGCGGCAAAATTTGCCTGGGCTATCTCGTCGGCGTTTGCGATGCTTTCGTCGTGAAGATCGACATCGATCGCGAACCATTTGCAGGTATTGTGGTCGCTGATCGAGTGAAGCCCGATCAGGTGCGACACGGCGCGGCCGGCAAAATGCCGGCGCAGCTTGTCAAGCGTCACCATGTCCGAGCCTAGATGCCGCCGTTCCTTAATCGGCAGCATTACGACGCCGACCTCACCGTTTTTCAGCGTGTACTGGCTCCAGACATCGCGGCGGTTGACGAGCCGCTCCATCGCCCAGTCGGCAAGCCGGTCGGCATAACGCTGCCATTCTTCGGCGATCCACATCAGCCGACGGTTCCCGATAAATTCTGCAAACGGCTGCGCCATTTTCTATGCCACCCTTTCCCAGCCTGCGAGAAAATTCTTTTCGGCCATTTGCGAAAAGAGCTTTCGTGCAGCGGGTTCGCTCTGCGAAATCTTAATGTCACGTTCGAGCGGATTTTGCCGGTTTGGACTGAAATCCGTCAGATACACGACGTAGGCCGGAAAATCGGGCCGCTCCTCTTTGTTGGTTTTCCACAACAGGAGCTTTCTGACCATCTGGTTTCCGCGCATGGTTTTTACATACACAGTTCGTTCCAGTATCTCGCTCGCGGGCAGCTGTTTACCGTGCGCCGGTTTTTCGACATCCTGCACATCGACAAGCTGGCTCACCTGCGAGATATTCACGTCCTCGACATTGGCTTCCTTGTCGTCGCGCATTCGGACGAACTGCGGCGAAATAACGCTCACGAGCGGCATTCGCATCAACGCTTTATATTCCTTGCCTTCCCAGTCGAGCACCATGCGGTTGACGGTGCCGCCTTTTACGTTTTCTGCTATCAGGTCAAGACACGATATCTCGATAACCGGGCCCGGATGTGTCATCTCATAGGCCACGTAATCGTTGTTTACCGCGACATAATCGGACGCTACGATCCGGCGCCGCAATTCCTCAAGAATCGTTTTTCGGTCCTCGTCGGTAAATCCTCCGCCGACCCGAGCAAACTCGTGAAACGTTCCGTCGTCGCGCATCACTGCAACGAGCAGATCGTGCAGGAGCCCTTTGCGGTCATCCGTGCCTTCTGAAAACCCGATGATCGCGGCGTCGATGTTGTGACGGACCTTGATCTTGTACCAGCCGGCCTGGTCATTTCTGACGACAATGCCCTCGGCACCTTCGCCGATCACCCACTCGGTGAACATCTCCATTATGCCTTCGACCTTGTCGGTCACTCGATGCTCTGCCGGGTGAACAAGTTTGCCTTTCCCGAACCATTTTTTGAGGTCGGCAAAAACCGTGGCGGCGCCTTCGACTGGCTCTCCGTCAAGTTCGATAACGTCAAAAACGGCAACGCCTAATTTGTCCAATTGCGCTTTTGATGAGGGATTGCGAAGCACTCTTACGACCTGCTGAACGCGATTCGTTTTTGTTGAGCCGTCGATCACGTAGATCTCCGCACCAAGGAGACAAGATTTAACCTTAGCTTTTATCAGAAGCTTTTCCGCTTCCTTATACGCGGGCAGTCCGACACGAACCGTTCCACCGGGATTAACGGAGATCAGCTTCTTGCCGTCAAAAGCGAGCATCGCAAATTCGCCGTCGTATTTTCGAGTCGCATAATACCCGCGCGCCTTCGGTATTTTAAACGCGTCCTCACCCGAAAGCGGCCGCATCATTCCGCTTAAGCGTCTGCGATATTCCTGCGCCCGTGCGTGCAGGGACGGATCTTCCAACGCCCGAACCGGACCTATGCAGTAATCAAATCTACACGCGAAACTGTCTTTATCAAAATCAACGTTCATCGGCGGCGGCGACCTCCTTAGGTTTTTTCAATTCCATATTCGAAAGGTGCAGGATCAGGCAGTACGAATCGCCTTTTACGCGGCCCTCAAGAAACGCATTGTACGCTTTGCCGCCCCGATTCATTACGATCGGGCGGTCTCCTTTTTCGCCGCCGCGAACCAGCAAAAGCGAATCTTTTTCGTGCAGGTCCTTTGCCATTTCGTAAAGGAAATCGAACGTCAGGCCGTTCACATGAACAAGCTGTTTCTTGTTGGTGAACACGAACCGGTTGACTGCGTCTTTTTTCTTGATCAATTTGCCGGTCCAGCGCAGCGGAATATCCGTGTTGATGTTTTGCGAATCCTTGACTCGCGCACGCCGGTCGCGAACCGTTCCGTCCGGGTTATGAATGACCTCAAATTCCTCGACGACATGAACTATACCGCGTTCGGATACGTAAACCCGCGACGTGTCCACGAGGTACATCCCAAATTCCTCGATATTGATCTCAGGGTCGTCCTTTACGAGCGCCTTGCCGATCGCATCCAGTTTTTTTCGCTTCTTGATCAGCTGCGGCAGGTCGTGCGCGAGATCGGTTTTTAACAGTTTCTGCGTCCGCACGGGGTTTCCGTTCGTGTCGACGTAGCGGACTTCTCGTCTCGGAGCAAGGCCCTCAAGCGCCACCACGGCGTCGCGTTTTTTTGCATTACTAATGTTTATCGGCATAAATTAAATTCGCTCACTATAAAAGATCAAAATCGATATCGTCGGCTGAGATCTCCTCGTCCTCGGTTGCATCCAAAACCGCTGCCTGATTAAGTTTCACAAACTGCAGCGCTGCCTGCTTACCGACCGTCATAAATGCGTTGTCGGAATTACCGATCAAAAACGCGCTGTCGTATTCCAAACCGCCGCGATAGCTGAACGAGAAGGTGTATATCTGATCGGTTGCCAGATGATCTGTCAGATATTCAATGGGTGAATTTTCGAACGGCTGCACGAGATAAACGGATTTGATGATCTGTGACAGGTAATCTTCGACCGTAGCTCTCGACAACACATTTGCCTGGTTAAATGACGACGGTACCGGTTCGATAACATCGCCCTCAGGATCGACCGCAGTGAGGCCGGTGCGGTCTATCGAATTTCCGTCCTGGTCGAGCATCGACAGCGCCGTTCCTCCTTTGTCGATAAGTGTTTTTCCGTCCGGCGCAAGCACCTTCAAAGATGCGGGCTTTCCTTTTTCATCGAAAGCCTCGATCTCGACTGCTCCATATAACTTTTCCCGGTCGATCTTGACGATGCTAACCGGAAATTCCTGACCGTCCAATGAAAGAACTAAGGGTCTTGGCATATATCTCCTCGTTTTCAGCAGCCCATTTTGAAAAAAGGACAAATCTCGGCATTATTTACTGTACACGAGAGTTCGCTGGCTGTAAATAGTTGAAAACACTTGCTTTAACAGCGGAAAAAGCGCTTCAACCTTTAAGTTGAACCTTAAGCAATCGGCCGTATTTATCAGTAAATTTAGGTCTTTGCGGATTCCGATTTATCATTCGGGTCGATCTTTGGCTTAAGCGCCGGGGACTGATCCGATTCGAAGCCATTATTGTGTCCGAGGTGAGCAAAAGATGCTGTTTCTGCTAGTTTCCGAAATGCCGATCGCCGGGATCTCACAGGTTTTCGCTAATGATCTGCTTTAAGCACGATTTTGCTCTGATCAGGGAAATCGGAGGCATTGCCGAAATCGCGATTAGCCTGTAATCTTAAAGCCGTAATTTCTCGAATCGGCATCAAAGTGTTATGAAGAAAATACTTTTCCTGTTTATTGCCCTTATTGCCGCACTGTTTGTCTCGTCATGCGGAACGACGACCGAGGCGAGCCAGGACGGCTGCACGACCAAGGTCGGTATCGTCTTCGACATTGGCGGAAAGAATGACCGTTCGTTTAACGCGGCAGCGTGGGAAGGCGTAAAGCGTGCCAAACAGGACCTCAACATCTGTTTGTATGATGTCGAACCCGGGAACCCCACTTCGATCGAACCGGCGATGCGCGCCTTTGCCGAAAGGAATTTTGACTTGGTTATCGGCGTGGGGTTTGCACAAGGGCCCATCATGCAAAAGGTGGCGACGGACTTTCCTAATATCAAATTCGCCATCGTGGACGGCGTGATATTTGAGGCGGACGGCAAGACGCCGAAAAGCAACGTCGCATCGCTCCTGTTCCGCGAACATGAGGGATCGTACCTTGTCGGCATGATCGCCGCGTCAAAATCTAAGACGGGCGTTCTTGGTTTTTTGGGCGGTATGGACATTCCGCTTATCCACAAATTCGAAACAGGTTACGAAGAAGGCGCACGGGCCGTAAATCCGAAGATCGTCATTATTCCAAACTATGTCGGCGTGACCGACGGAGCATGGAACAACCCAGGAAAAGGCAAGGAACTCGCGCTCGCCGAGATCGAAAAAGGTGCCGATGTGATATTTACGGCTGCGGGAAACTCGGGTCTAGGTGCGTTCGACGCTGTCGAACATTACGGCAAAAATCCTGTTACTGGTGAAGCGAACAAATTCGTGATCGGCGTCGATTCGAACCAAAACGGCGTCAAACCGGGATTTGTGCTGACGTCCATGGTAAAACGTGTGGACAACGCGGTTTATGACGTTGTCAAAGAGGTGCGGGACGGCAAGTTCGAAGGCGGCTTTCACGTATTCGGTCTCGACAAAGACGGCGTAGCGTACGCGATGGACGATAACAACAAAGCCCTGATCCCGGACGATGTGATCAAAAAAGTCGAAGAGGCAAAGACGAAGATCGTCGCCGGAGATATTAAGGTAACGGATGCTATGGCTAAGTAGGGTTTTTCTTCTTTCATATTAGTTTGTGTTGTTTCGTGATTTCAGCTTTTGTATTTTCTGGAACCACGAAATTACACAAAAACACACGAAAGAAGTCCTTGTATAGTACCTGTCGAGAAGACAACCAATATAAAATACCAGAAACCACCTAATGCTTGAACTCAAGAATATTACAAAAACCTTCGGCGATGTCATCGCCAACAGTGACGTTTCTTTTAAGGTCGAAAAAGGCACGATCCACGCTATTGTGGGCGAAAACGGCGCAGGTAAATCGACCATTATGCGCATTGCGTATGGTTTTTATAACGCTGACAGCGGTGAGATCCTGGTTGACGGCAATCCGGTGCAGATCAAGACTCCGCACGATGCGATCGCGTTGGGTATCGGTATGGTTCATCAGCATTTTATGCTGGTCGATACGATGACCGTTGCCGAAAACATCATCTTGGGTGCTGAAACCGGCTCGGCGGCAAACCTCGATCTGGACAAGGCAAATCGCGACATCGAAAAGCTATCAAGTGAGCTTCGACTTGACATCAACCCGAGAGCATATATCGAAGACCTCTCGGTAGGTCAGCAGCAGCGCGTTGAACTTTTAAAGGCTCTTTACCGTAACGCCGAACTGCTGATTCTCGATGAGCCGACCGCCGTTCTTTCGCCGCAGGAGGTTGAAGAATTTTTCGCGATCCTTCGCCGAATGAAGGCACAGGGAAAGACTATCGTTATCATTACGCATAAACTCGAAGAAGTACTCGCAATCTCGGATGACGTTACCGTTATGCGTGACGGCAAGGTCGTCGGCAACGTCAAAACGTCGGAAACAAACGCAAAGGATCTGGCTCGAATGATCGTCGGCCGCGACGTGCTGCTGCGTGTCGAAAAAACGCCGGCCGAGCCGAAAAACGTTGTGCTGAATGTCAAAGGTCTGAGCCTCGCGAACAAAAGCGGTGTTGCGTTGGACGGCGTTTCGTTCGCTGTTAAGGCCGGCGAGATAGTCGGCGTTGCGGGCATTGAAGGCAACGGCCAAACCGAACTGATCGAAGTTCTTGCAGGCTTGGTAAAACCGACCGGCGGCAGCATCGAATTTGAAGGCAAGCGCGTCAACGATCTGACCGCCCGTGAACTCAAAGAACTCGGCATCGCTCACATTCCCGAAGACCGGCACAAGCGCGGGCTGTTGATGAATTCGGACCTTGCGGAAAATTCGATCCTCGGCGTTCATTATCGTGCACCGGTTGCGACGGCTGCCGGGTTTCTGGACAATTCCGCGATCGAAAAACGTGTCAGCGAGATAATCCAAAATTTCGATGTTCGCCCGCCGGTTCCGCATCTCGCGGCAAAATCGCTGTCGGGCGGCAACCAGCAAAAACTGATAATCGGCAGGGAATTTGAATTGAACCCAAAGCTGCTGCTGGTTTCGCAGCCCACGCGCGGAGTCGATATCGGTGCCATCGAGTTTATTCATCGCAAACTGATCGCTTTGCGTGACGCGGGAAGCGCCGTTTTGCTTGTTTCCGCCGAACTCGAAGAAGTGACGGCTCTCTCCGACCGGCTCCTGGTTATGCGAAAAGGCAAGATCGTCGGAGAGGTCGATCCGAAAGCCGTTTCGGCCGAGGAGATCGGGTTGATGATGACAGGCGGGCAATAAGGTCAATACCATCCGCTCATGGTGCGGTAACAGGTGACTGCCGACTGAAAATGCCTGCAATATTCTCAACCGCATTTTGCAGATTCTCCATCGACGTTGCGTACGAGAACCTCAAAAATCCTTCTCCGCCGAAGCCCGTGCCGTCAGTAACGACGACGTTCGCTTTTTGCAGCAGTTCGTCAGCTACGTCGGCAGAGGTTTTGAACCTATCGCCAAGCATTTCACGAACATCGACATAGGCATAAAAGGCGCCTTCCGGCATGGCGCACT
>DATJGV010000107.1:0-16476 GCA_035494575.1 Pyrinomonadaceae bacterium
CGCGAAAGCTGCGCGAGGCCTTGCGAATAATACGTCTCGGCGACCGAACGCTTATTCTTCTGTGTTTCCGCGGTAAGCGTCGAAACGGTTTGCAGATCGCCTATCTTAAGCTGCGCGATCCGCTCGGCAGGTACGGCGAAATTCAGGCTCTGGCCTTCGGCGGCTTGCAGCGTGGCGACGCCGATTACTTGCCCGAACATATTTACCACGGGCGAGCCGGACGAACCCGGCGAGATCGGAGCCGTGATCTGTATAATGCGGCCATAGCCGGGAATGTCGCGGACCGCCGAGACGATGCCATTCGAAACGCTGCCCTCGAGGCCGAACGGATTTCCGACAACTACGATCGATTCGCCCTCTTGCGGAACAGAGCGTACGATAGGCAGCGGCACAGCAACGTCCGCCGGAACATCGACCTGCAACAGGGCAAGGTCGCCTTCGCCGTCAACCGCCAAAACGCCCTTTACTGGAAACTTTTTGCCGTCAAGCAGATGGATCTCGACACGGCTGGATCTTTCAATAACGTGGCGATTGGTGATAACGCGATCCGGCGCTATAAAAAATCCGCTTCCGCGCGACAGCGTTCGCCCTCGCGAATCGAAGGTTTCAATAGCCACCGCCGACGGCTTGACGCGTTTGACCAGCTCAGGCAGGAAATCTTGCGCGGCCGTTTCGCCCCAAAAGGCAAAAACTAAAATCGGGATGATCAGGCTGTGTCGGATGGAAATGCGCATCGTCGAACGAACTACTCAAGGGATTATAAGTTTTTTAGTGAAATCTAACAATGTTTTGTGATGATAAGAATAGGAATTTTGGTTTGAAATTTAACTGAACCTAATATTCCATTGGGTTGGTTTCGGACAAACGCGAGAAAGAGATCCACTAAGAAACACAAAGAAAACAAAGCTGTTGCTCGTATCGCATCGGAATAATAAAATCATTTTAAGCCGAAAATGGAAAGATGGTGACGAGTATGCCCAAAATATTAGCTTTTGCCGGAAGCCTGCGTGAAAAATCCCTGAACCGTCGCGCTTTGAACGTCGCCGTCGAGGGCGCCCGGAAAGCCGGAGGTGACGTTACGGTCGTCGACCTCCGCGATTACCCGATGCCGATCTACAACGCTGACGAACAGGAAAAGAACGGTTTTGACGCAAATGCGCTCAAATTTCAGGAGCTTGTAAACGGTTACGACGCTCTGCTGATAGCTTCTCCCGAATATAACGGGTCGATCCCCGGCGGCCTGAAAAATACTCTCGACTGGGTGTCGCGGAAAAGCGATAAATTCGGAACAAACGAAGTTTTCAGGGGCAAATGCGCCGCGATGATAACGGCCTCGCCGGGCAGCTTTGGCGGCATCCGCTGCCTCGGCCATCTTCGCGGCGTGCTGTCGATCATGGGCATCAACGTTCTGCCGTCCGAGATCGCGGTGACGTTCGCCGCTCAAAAATTTGACGGCGACAGCAGCGTAATGACGGACGAAAAAGCCAAAGCCTTGCTCGAAGGCCTCGGTGCTTCGCTATGGGAAATGCTGATGAAGACGCACGGTGAGGTGAAGTTTGTCAGCGACACGAGCATCTAGGCACGACAGGTGGTCAGCCTGCCGCAAGTGCCTTTCGCATAAATTGGTTCAGTGGATACATTTGCTTGAAAACGCTTACGACGTGATCGGGAAACTCTTTGCTCAGCAAAAATTTGTCATCGAACATTTCGTGATAGGCGACAAAATCCTTTAATTTCAGATATTCCGAGGCTTTATGGTCGGCGGGAAATCCTTTCGGTGCGGTTTTCAAGCGCTCGCCGCGCATCTCGCCAAAAAGATCACGATATTTTTTACCATTGACGATCTTAAAAAACTCATCCGTCCTCTTGGCTATGGCATTCCTTACCTTCAACAATTCCGGCGCACCCGGATGATACTCTCCACCCGCGACAAAGCTGTTTCCGGGCTGTATGTGCAGGTAATAACCAGGCGCCATCGATTTGCGCCCGCCCGGACTTATGTACGCACCCATGTTGTTTTTGTATGGGCGTTTGTCCTTTGAAAACCGGATATCGCGATATATCCTGAAAACGCACACGTCCGGCAAAAGGCCCGCAAGCTCCGGGTCGAACCTCGTCATTCTCCCGATCAGGTATCCGGTAAGCGCCGCGAGGTTCGCCTTGGCGGATTCGAATTCATTCTTGTGCTTCAGAAACCATTCACGGTTGTTATTTTTGTCGAGATTTTTAAGAAAGACAAGCGTTTCTTTGACCAGCATATCTGAAATAATAAAGGCAGATCCTGTCATCTAATTAACCAATTAACAATTATCAATTAAATAATTAAAAAGCAGAAACAACGCGCAATAAAATACTTCGCATGCTGGCGGAAAGTCAACTAATCTTTTTGGTCCTTGGTTTCTTTGCTTCTTCGCGCCTTTGCGAGACTTTTCCTGTGAGACGAAACCGCCAAAAGGGGCACCGCAACCGAAAATTTGAGAATGGCGACTTAAAAAGGTTAGAATCGGCTTATATACATTAGTTCGAAAGGAGGCTGCTAGTGGAATATTGTGAACACGTAAGCGCAATCAAGCCTGTAAAACCAAGTGCTGAAGGCTGCGAGGACTGTTTGAAAATGGGCGGGCGCTGGCTGCATCTGCGTTTGTGCGAAAGCTGCGGCCACGTCGGCTGCTGCGATTCGTCGCCGAACCGGCATGCAACAAGGCACTTTCGCGAAACCGGCCACCCGGTCGTGAGGTCGTTCGAACCCGGCGAGGATTGGGGATACTGCTACGCCGACGATATGTTTTACGAAACGCTTCCGGAAGCCGGAAAGACGGCAAGACCGTAATGACGAAGATACTGCTGCAAACGACGATCCCTGCCATCGATGACGACTGGAACATCGGCCGTTTTTCGTTGCTCAAGAAACATCTCGAATCGTTGAAAGGCATTGACGGAAAGCCTCTGTACGAGGTCACCGCGCGAAATCGCGACAGCGGCGAGGGCGATGACGCGGTTCTGAGCACGATAGATAAGTCCGATTTTGATGAATTGTGGCTATTTGCGGTCGATATGGGGCACGGCTTGACCGGAAATGATTGTGCGGCGATCACGCGGTTTCGCCAACGCGGCGGCGGCATTCTCTCGATGCGCGATCACAACGATCTTGGCTCGTCGCTTTGCACTATCGGCGGAGTCGGAGCGGCGCATTATTTCCACTCGAAACATCTCGATCCGGATTCAACACGTAACCGACGTGACGACGAAGGTACTATGTCGATCGATTATCCGAACTATCATTCCGGTTCGAACGGCGACTACCAAACGATAAGACCCGAAGGCGAGCTGCACGAATTGTTAAAACGCCGCGATGGCTCCGCGATCGAATACTTTCCCGCTCACCCACACGAAGGCGGCGTCGGCGCGCCGGAAAACAACGATGCGGCCCGCGTTATCGCAACCGGCAATAGCCTGGCGACCGGACGAACGTTTAACTTGATCGTCGCCTTTGAGCATGGCGATGATAAGCATGGCAACCACCTCGGCCGAGCAATCGCCGAATCGAGCTTTCACCACGTTGTCGATTACAATTGGGACATCGATTCCGGCTGTCCGAGCGGGCTGACAGAACCTCCGGGAGACGGGTATAAGAAAAATCCGCAAGCGCTCGATGATATAAAGCAATACGTCGCAAATGCGGCAGCGTGGCTTGCGCCCAGCGACAATGGTCAGCAAAGTTAAGAGGCACGCTCCCTCACGGTCGTGTTTCCGCCATTCTTATCCGTGTTGATCCGTTTCTTTTCTGCGTTCATCCGTGGTCTAATGTCTTAAAAAAACCTCTATGATCGACCTCCGCAGCGACACCGTAACGAAACCCACGCCCGAAATGCGTGCGGCTATGGCCGCGGCCGAAGTCGGCGATGACGTTTTTGGCGAAGACCCGACCATAAACCGTTTGCAGGAACGAGCCGCCGAAGTTTTCGGCAAAGAGGCCGCGTTGTTCGTTCCCACCGGTTCGATGGGCAACCAGATCGCCGTCAAGCTTCATACTAAGCCCGGCCAGGAAATAATCATCGAGGAACGCGGCCACATATTCAATTACGAGATGGGCACGCCGTCGGTCGTTTCCGGCGTGCTGATCCGCCCGGTAAAAAGCCAGGACGGTTCGGGGATGCTGACTTGGGACGAGATCGCTCAGACTTTGCACATCAACCAACCATATTATGCGGCCCCGACGGGTTTGATCTGTCTCGAAAACACCCACAATTTCGCGGGCGGAAGCGTAATGACCGCCGAACATTGTGCAGATATTTGCGAGCAAGCTCATGCTGTAAATTTGCCAGTTCACATGGACGGAGCGCGGATATTTAACGCCTCGGTTGCGTTGAACACACCCGTTACAGAGCTCGCAAAAAAATGCGATTCGGTTCAGTTTTGTCTTTCAAAAGGATTGGGCGCTCCGGCGGGTTCCATACTGGTCGGCAAAAAAGATCTCATCGACGAAGCTCGAAGCTGGCGAAAACGTCTCGGCGGCGGCATGCGGCAGATCGGCATTCTCGCCGCGGCCGGATTGATCGCACTCGAAGAATCGCCAAAACGCCTGCACATCGATCATGAAAATGCCCGCCGACTCGCCGAAGGCTTGGCCAACATAAAAGGTATCGAGATCGACCTCGAAAAAGTCGTAACAAACATTGTAATTTTCGACATTGCCGCAACTGGAAAGACGTCAGCTCAGATCTGCGCGGCTTTAAAAGACAAGGGTATTCTTGCGATCGGATTTGGAAATTTGATCAGGATGGTGACGCACTGCGACGTTTCGCGTGAGGACGTAAATGCAACAATTGACTCACTCGCCGGAATATTAGCCGAAACAAAGTCAGGATCCGCTGACTAATTGAAACTTTGATTCAAAACCACAAAGTCACTCGAAACGGCTCAATGCTCTTATGAACATCGAACAACTTCGCAAATTTTGCCTCTCGCTTCCCCACGCTACGGAGGACATAAAATGGGGCAGCGACCTAACGTTTTGTATCGGCGAAAAGATGTTCGCCATCACAAGCGCCGACTCAAGCCACGCCGGTCTCGCCCTTAAATGTACGCCCGAAACATTTGCCGAGCTTATCGAGATCGACGGCATCGCTCCCTCCGCATATATTGGCCGTTATCATTGGGTCAGGATTAGCAAAATGAATGCAATCACAACTGACGAATTGAAAGAACTCATCCAGACCTCGTACAATCTGGTACGGGACAAACTTCCAAAGAAAGTTAAAGACAGCCTTGCGTAACTGATGATAATTGCGATTGACGGGCCGTCCGGAGCAGGAAAATCCACGCTCGGAAAGATGCTTGCAAAAAAACTCGGCCTCCTTTACCTCGACACCGGTGCGATGTACCGCGCCGTCGCATTGGCGGTTTTGCGTGCCGGCGTGAGCTTTGACGATCACAACCGGGTTGTCGAATTGGCCGAAAACGCAAAGATCGAGTTGCTTGGCGACCCCGATTCGCTAAGAGTTTTGCTCGACGGCGAGGACGTATCAAGCGAAATCCGCACGCTCGACGTCGCGCAAGCCGCATCCGTCGTGTCAACCATTTCTAACGTTCGAAAGATTATGGTCCGCCACCAGCGCGAGATAGGCGAGGCCGCTCCAAAGGGCTGCGTTCTCGAAGGCCGCGACATCGGCAGTGTTGTTTTTCCTAATGCGGACATAAAATTTTTCCTCACCGCAAAACCCGAAGCACGCGCCCGTCGCCGGTTTGAGGAGGACAAGGCAAAAGGCCGGATCAGCACCTACGAACAAACGCTGGCCGAGATCAACGAGCGAGACCAGCGCGATGTATCACGCGAAGACTCGCCTTTGACTATTTCCGAAGACGCCGTGGTGATCGACACAAGCGAACTCGATCTAACAGAAGTTTTCGAATCGATGCTCGGCTCGATCGAAAACCACGGAGCGACCGCCGCTTGACCGATGTCCACAAATGGAACTGACGCGGTCGCGGCTTCGTTGTCAGGAGCCCGGACCAACCGCCCGATATTTGACTAAGTGGCAGCCATTGCTTAACATTTTAGCTTGCTTTTTGATATGCTCCCGTAGCTCAGTTGGATAGAGCACCGGCCTTCTAAGCCGTAGGTCGCAGGTTCGAATCCTGCCGGGGGCGAAATCGATTTGGATTGACGATTTCAGATTGCGGATTTTTGCGTTATGTTATGATAGATCTGAAATCCCAAAGCGGAAGTCCGGAAATCGAAAAATATGGCGGCTATAGTTCAGTGGTTAGAGCGTCTGATTGTGGTTCAGAATGTCGTGGGTTCGAATCCCACTAGCCGCCCCATTCCTTTTCACCAATGATTAATTTTCTTGCAATTCATTGGTATCAAAGCCTATAATCCCTTTGCGCTGAATACCTTCCGTATGTTGTTCGACTTAAGTTGACGGCGGCGCGACACAATCGATGACATTTCGTAATCTTTTTTCCTCATTTGTCGTTGTTTCACTCTTCGCGAGTTGTGCATTTGCTCAGACCGGGAAAAAAGACTATGTTCCCGGCGAAATTCTTATCAGATTCAAAGACGCGGCTGACAGTGTTTCGTCCAGGTTTGCGAGGGAAACAGGTTCACGCGCGCTTGAGAACATTCGGAACACGCGTTGGAAGCGGATAAAGCTCCCGGCCGGGCTCAGCATCGATAGGGCTATTGAACGCTATAAGCAGCGGGCAGACGTCGAAAGCATCCAGCCAAATTTTTACTACCATTTGCTGACAACACCGAACGATCCGCAGTACGGCAACCTGTGGGGAATGGCAAAGATCTCAGCTCCGATGGCTTGGGATCTAACCACTGGCAGCTCCGCGGTCGTTGTCGCGGACATTGACACGGGCATCCGTTACACTCACGAAGACCTCGCCGCAAATGTCTGGAAAAATCCCGGTGAGATACCTAACAACGGAATCGACGACGACGGGAACGGTTTTATAGATGACTATTACGGGTACGATTTTTTCGCTAACGACCCGGACCCGCTTGACGAGAACGGACACGGGACGCACACCGCGGGCACGATCGGAGCTGTAGGAAACAATTCGGTCGGCGTTGCCGGCGTTAATTGGAACGTCAGGATCATGGCTGTCAAGATATACAGTGCAACCGGTACGGACAGCACGTCCGCCATGCTGGTCAATGCGTACAATTATGTCCGGACGATGAAAGAGCGCGGTATTAATATAAGGGTCACTAACAATTCTTACGGAGATTGTCCCGAAGCGTGCGGAGCGGATCAGGCGGTTAAGGAAGCACTGGATGCACTCGGCAATGCCGGTGTCCTGAACGTGTTTGCCGCGGGAAACAATGGCCGCAACATCGATGCTGGCCCTTTTTATCCCGCAAGTTATACAAATCCCACGATACTTTCTGTTGCCGCATCCGATCAATCAGACAACCGTGCGGCTTTTTCCAATTACGGAGTAAACGGCGTAGATATAGCCGCTCCGGGGGTCAGCATCCTAAGCACTATTAGAAGCTCGGATTCAAGTTACGGTTTCCTAAGCGGCACGTCTATGGCGACGCCCCATGTTGCGGGAGCCGCAGCGTTGCTGGCCGCGTATAAACCTGAGCTTTCTGCCGTGTCGTTGAAGGCTACGCTGCTGAACAGTGTTGACCAGCTGGCAAACTGGAATGGTATAGTACGGTCAGGCGGAAGGCTGAATATCGCCAATGCATTGCAAAATCCAACGGTCTGTACGTTTAACCTGGCGACAGATTCAATGCGAGTTCGCACGCGCGGCGGTTATTTTACGGTGGAGGTGAACGCTCCGCCGAATTGCGATTATTCCGTCAAGAGCACCGTAAAATGGATCTATTTCGACGGTGCAAAGGATCTGAGCGGGTCCGCCTCGGTCGGCTTCCGAGTTACTGTGAATCCCACGCTCACGCGTTCGGCCGCGATAACGATTGCGGATCAGGAAATGACGATCACGCAGTCTCGAAATTAATTTTTGGAAATTGCGTCCGGCTTTCCAACGTTTGAAAGCTAAGGTGCGTCTAACGGTGACGGTAAGCATCAGAATGAAAACCGGTAACGACTCCGGTTCTTAGGAAATCTTGTTGCAAGGCAAGGGGTTTCGATAGTATATTTGAAGTCTTGGCCTTTCTAGAAGGCCTTTTGTGCCCGTATCATAGTTTTAATAAAAGGAAATTTACGATGAGATTTTTTTCGTTTGTTCGCCGCAGGCTTGCAGTAGTTGCACTTGTGCTTGCGATTGCCGTACCGTGCTTCCCTCAAATTGCACTTAGAACTGCGTTGGATTTTGACAAGGACGGCAAGGCCGATTTCCCGATTTTCCGGCCGGACGGCGATACGTGGTGGATCGCAAATAGCGGCGGCACCTATATTATTCAGCCCTGGGGCTCTGCCAACGACGATTATTTGACGCCTGGGGATTTCGATGGTGACGGAAAGGCCGATATTGCGATTTGGCGCACCACGAACGGACTCTGGTTCCGGATCAACAGCTCTGATAACACGGTTTCGATAAACGCCTGGGGCACCACAGGTGATGAACCCGTTGCACGCGACTATGACGGTGACGGAAAAACCGACCTCGCGGTCGTCCGGCGTTCACCGGGCGCAATGGTTTGGTGGATATTAAAAAGTTCCAGCAACAATACTGAAGCCTCGGTGGCCCAGTGGGGACTTGATACCGATTTTACTGCTCCCGGCGATTACGACGGCGACGGAAAATTTGATATCGCCATAAGCCGCCCGGGGAGCGGATCAGATGGCCAGGCCGTTTTCTGGGTATTAACCAGCGGTTCGCCCGGCGTGATCATTCAGCCTTGGGGTATTACCCGCGACCTGAATGTTCCGGGCGATTATGACGGGGACGGTAAAACCGATTTTGCCATCGTTCGCGAAGGCGACACGCCGACATCTCCGCTTATTTGGTGGATACTGCGAAGCAAAGATAACCAGCTGATGGTTTTTTCATGGGGACAGACCGGCACTGATATCATCGTACAGAACGACTATGACGGGGATGGCATAACCGATCCTGCCGTATATAGAGATCCGGAAGGAAGCTTCTACGTTCTAAGAAGTTCGGACAGTGGTGGTACTTTTATGCAGTGGGGCCAATCCGGGGACTACCCGGTAGCGGCGTATGATACCCATTAGCGAACGATTAAATTGAACTGATAAAGGTTGAAGGTCGAAACCTTCAACCTTTTCCGTTTATGACGCTTGTTTGCGATAATTCCATTGTGTTTCGATGAAAGGCCCGATCGAAAATTATCTGACCGAATTTCAAGGCAAAAAAATCGCGATAATCGGCGATCTCGTTGCCGATCAATTTCTCGAGGGAACGATATCGCGGGTTTCGCGCGAGGCTCCGGTTTTTATTCTTCGTCATGACGAAACGCGAACACTGGCCGGCGCGGCCGCGAATGCTGCAGTTAATGTTGCATCGCTCGGCGGAACGCCAATTTTGGTTGGTGTCACCGGCCAGGACGCAAATGGCAACCTTTTATTGGAAACGCTTCGACGGTCGGGGGTCGATTGCGAGCATGTGATCCGCAGCGACGATGTCAAAACTACGACAAAGATACGCGTGCTCGCAGGTCAGCATTATGCCCCGCGGCAGCAGGTGATTCGTATCGATTACGAAAACCCAGCTCCGTTTTCGGCCGGATTGAATGCACAGGTCGAGCAAAATATCCGCAAGGTTTGCGAAGATGCAGATGCGATAATAATCTCTGATTACAATTACGGCGCGGCTGACCCGAAGTTCATGACTGCCGTTCAGAGTATTGCAAGTACAAAAGATATTCCGCTGCTTGTCGATTCACGTTTTCGGCTGCTCAGCTTCCCCGATGCAACGAGCGCAACGCCGAATCAGGAGGAGGTCGAAAATATTCTCGGAACCAATTTTTCGGCGGACGATTGCGGGCGATTGCGCGAGCGTTTGGGGTATAGCTCGCTGCTCATAACTCGCGGCAACAAGGGGATGTTGCTTCTTGAGCAAGGCAAAGAGCCGTATGAAATTCCTGTTGTCGGTTCGGATGAGCCGATCGACGTAACAGGCGCGGGCGATACCGTTATCGCGGTGTATGCTTTGGCTCTAGCGTGCGGAGCGAGTTTTCGGGACGCGGCAAACCTGGCAAACCACGCCGGCGGCATCGTAGTGATGAAAAAGGGAACGGCATGCGTGACTCCCACGGAACTTCACGCGTCGCTCCTCGAAAATCCGCAGACAAAACCGACATCCTCCGCCGCATGATTTATGAATACCTTTTTTGCGCCGATATTGAATCGCGACCAGCTTATTGAAGAAGTTGCGTTGAAACGCTCCGAGGGACAGAAAATTATTCTGGCTAACGGATGTTTTGACCTGATCCATGCGGGACACATTCGATATCTTGCAGGTGCAAAACAGTTGGGCGGAGTGCTCGTGGTCGGCATAAATTCGGACGACCAAGTGGAAATGCTAAAAGGTCCGGGACGTCCCTACATCAATCAGAACGAGCGTTCAGAGATCATCTCGGCTCTGCGTTGCGTCGATCTTGTAACGATATTTGATGAAGCGACGGTCGAAGAATTATTACTTGCCATCCAGCCCGATTTTCATGCAAAAGGCACCGACTACACTACCGAAACCGTTCCCGAACGCGATATCGTACGCAGCTATGGCGGACAGGTTGCTATCGTCGGTGACCCAAAGGACCACTCATCGACCGGCCTGATCGCAACCGTAAGGTCGTCAAAATAGATTCTGCATTTTCCCTCTATGTATGACGCACGCAACAAGACCGACCTGATCATCGAGGTCTGGGAACGGCTTGATTGCGAAAGCGTCGGCAGGAAAGAGATCGAGGCCATTGAAATTGCTGTGCGCGACCGTTTCGGTGCGACCGCGGTCGATTCGCCGATGATCATTGCGCGGTTGCTTGCCGACGAAGGCGCCGAGCTTCGACATTCCGAAATAATGGAGCTTTATCTCGAGCGACAGGCCGAACCGGGACACGAAGCTCTGCTGCGAAATATCTTAAAGCTTACCGATCTGAAATCGGCGCTCTCCGGTCTGCGAAATGCGGAAAACGCACGGCGTAAATTTACGGCTGAAAGCGATAAGGAAGGCCTGAGACAGTTACGGGCAGCGGTCGCGGGCGGCAGGAAAGAAGCCCTCGAAAAGGCTGCGAATCAGAAACTCCCCGCGCCGGAGAGACTGGTGCAAAAAGAGATCGCGGAGTGGCTGACAATATGGCTTCAGACGCCGGAAATTTTTGAAAGCTGGATAAAGCTGCGGCAGAGTTCAAAGGATTTTCGCGACCGCTTTGGAGAAGCAGAAAATAAATAATGCGTCGATTTTACGCACCAACACGGAACTTTGAAAAAGTTGCGGCTTTTCTGGACGAAAACGAAACGCGACACCTTCGCGATGTGCTTCGCCTGCGCGAAGGCACGGAAATTAACGTTTTTGATGGCGAAGGCCGCGAGTTTTTGTGCGAGATCGTTAAACTCGGCAAGAACCGAACCGAGCTACACATCACCTCTGAAATTCCGCCTACTGCACCGGAATCGCCACTCGACCTCACGCTTGCGCCGGCTTTGTTAAAAGGTGAGAAATTCGATCTTGTAGTTCAAAAAGCGGTTGAGCTCGGCGTCAGGCGATTAACGCCTATAGTCACGTATCGGTGCAACATTAAGTTAAAGGATCGCAGCAACAAGGCCGAGCGCTGGCAGCGAATCGCACTCGAAGCAGCCAAGCAATCGGGACGAGCGAGGCTAATGCGAATCGACGAGCCGATCGAATTTTTGTCGCTGTTAAATATGGATCAGCGCGGCGAAATGATAATGTTTTCGGAACGCGAAGGTAATAGTTTTGACAAAGTCCGAACCGAAAAAGACATTGTCGCCGTTACCGGCGCCGAGGGCGGATGGGAGGACACCGAGATCAAAGCCGCCCGTGATGCCGGCGCGGCGATCGTTACGCTGGGCGGCCGTATCTTGAGAGCAGAAACCGCGCCTATCGCCATTGTGGCGATTCTTCAACACAGGTTCGGTGATATTAAATAAACTTTGCTATTGGCGAAAAATGCGGACCCACGAAATGACGCGAAAAGGCATGAAGATCGCTTTTCATGCCTTTTCGTCGCTAAAATCTATGTAGATTCTTGCTATGTCTAGATGTCACTCTTTGCCTTCTTTGGCCGGTAATATGCGTCGCCACGCTGTTCGAGTTTCGCCTTTTCACCGAGCGTTGACAGTACAGCGTCAAGCAACTCCTTATTTTCAAGCTTGAAATTTATCAGACCTTTTGCATCGACGTCTGGGTCGTCGAACTGAACAACGAGATAACGACGTTTTTCGCGCATTAACCCAAGCAGCCCGGCTCCCGGCAGCGGAATGTGGCTTGCAACTGCGCCGGTTGTTGACTGAACCGATTGCGATTGCGGATAGATCACGAGCATCGCAGCGTACGGTACTGAGAACTTCTCCTTCTGGTCCTTGCCGTAAAATACCAGTCGCGAGTTAAAATCATCGAACTTCAGTGTTCCGGTTTCCTTTGTCGAGTAACCGAACATACCGCCTTCGTACTTTGCTTCAAATGATGCGGGTGCCTGCGTTTTTGGCGTCGGCGCTGGCTTTTTCTGTTCGATCGGACGCGGCTGAGCAATTGCGCAGACGGAAAACAATGTGAGGAAACCAGCTAATAAGAATATATTTTTCATAAGGTTGTCGGGGAAGAGACTAGTTTTTTGAAACAACTAATAGACGCTGCAAGATGGCAATTAGTTGTCACGCCATCACTGCATCGTCCGCCATATCCATATACCGCCTTAATCTTTTTTTTGCAAGCTCCACATACTCGACGGAAATTTCAGAACCTATCCATTCGCGGTGCAGCAAATGCGCAACCTTAGCCGTCGTGCCGCTTCCCATAAAACAGTCATAAACCAAGTCGCCTTTGTTCGTCCATGTGTTTATCTGATCTTCGACTAACTGTTCGGGAAAGATCGCCGGATGATCAAATGCGATCTTGTCCTTCGATGAGGATGTTCCGACATTGTAAAAAAAGATGTTGTTTACCTTACGCTCTTTGGGCGCGACGTGATTGTGGGCAAGATCGTTGCGGCCGACCTTTGTAATTCGAAACGATTTAAAAGCCTTTTCCTGCTTTATCGGTTGCGTTATCGGGTTAAAGGTCGTCGGCTGGCCTTTGCTGAAACAAAACATATATTCGAAACACTGTCTGTAACGTTTGCCGCAGTCGCTCGGTATTGGATTATTTTTGGCATAGATCATCGTGTCGTGAACGCGAAAACCTTTTTCCTGAAATGTCAGAGCGTGCTTAAAGCTTGTCAGCGTCTCATCGCCATTTACCGTTCGGTCACCCACCACCCAGATAACAACACCACCCGGTTTGGTTTTATGGAATAGCAGTTCCGCAATTTCCTCGACCGGAAAATGATAACCGTTATAATCGCGCAGGTCATCGTACGGCGGACTCGTGATCGTCATGTTGACGAAATTGTCCGGCATTCGTCCTAAGGTCTCTATACAGCTTTCGCGGTAAATGGTATTTAGTTCCATCTTGCAATTACAGTCTCATTCCGCCCATTGTCCGCTGCCACTGCAGCGATTGTTTCAGCACGCTTAGCCGCTGCCCATCGGTAGGCGAGCAATCGGCTGACAATTGATCGATTATCGATTCGAGCAAAGGCACGGCGAGAAGTCCGGCGTGAGCGATCACCTGCGAATAGTAATGGATCTGTATAGAGCCGTCGCCGTCAAGATGAAATCGTTTCGCGTCCGCGGTACCGATCTTCTTCACAAAGCTTCCGGCAGGGATAATGCGTCGCGGTACACCGTGAACAGCCTTGCTGTTTTCATCGACAGTGCCAAGCAGCAAAATGCCGATCAAAATTCCCTGTTCGTTCAAGAAATCAGGGCTGAATTTTTTTAGCTGAGGCGATGGGCTCAGGCGCGGGCCGAAATTTGCGTATTCGGGGTTTATCAGCTTCGAATCGTAGATAACACCGACGATCTCTTCCGGCCCGGCAGCAAGCTGTACAAACTGTGCAAATCCGTAGTCGTCCTGCTGCGGCGGCGAATCGACGTCAAGGTCGTCGACCACGCGGCCGACATAGTCGATGTGCGAATTTGAGCTGACTATTTTGGCAATTATCATATGGTAGCCACAGAGAACGAAAGTTGTCAGTACCACCTGCTGTAGCGGGTGGTTCAACGTCGCAATTCACAGCGATAAAAAGCTATGAACGCGGATTGAGCGAATTAGGCTGATTGGTGCGGCAAGTCTGCTCAATCTGTCAATCAGCGCTCAAACTACTTAAAAATCAACCACTCCTACCCCCGAATGGGAAGGTCAACTATCCAGCTGTGGAATAATGTAAGCAGCCACCATAGCAACAGTTGAATCCCGAGAATAACGACACTCAACACAACGCAGATCATCGCAAGCCTGCGTCCCCCGAGGTGCGGCTGCCGGAGGGAGACAATGTAGCCGGCGCCGCCGACCGCAAATGCTAACGGCAGAAATAGAATCCCAAGATACGGCACCATCGAATAAACAACGCATGCCCATGCCGTTAGCGATATTGCGTTCTTGTCCTGTTCGAACAAATTTCTGGACTCCTCGTGAAAAAGTATCGGTGCAACCGTCACACTTGCCCGAAGATTATACGATGCCCTGATCGTATCAAGCGGCTCGTAGCCTTCGCCCATTCGCTTCCCGCACACGCTGCAATATTTTGCGAATGTTCGCCGCGCTGCAGCGCCGCATGCGGCGCAAAACTGCAACCTACCGCCGTCGTCCCTTACTGGCAACTTTTCTTGAAACACTAAACCCTAATTTTTCACGAGCGGCAAGCTCTTGTAAAGCCCTGAGAAAAACATCCCTGTCAGCGGACGAGATAACCGCCGCCTGATCAGCAGTTTCCGCCGCATACGGATAACCAAGGCCTACCACGCATTCGGCTCGCACAACGTCGGTCACTTCACCCAGCAAACCGTCTTCATAGATCCATGAAGGCATGTCGATTCGCGCGGGCGGCGCGTCCATCGCGGTTCTTATATATGAAAATCCGACAGTAGATTTGCCGTTCTCATCGTTAAAAGCATTAAGCCCGCGACGATGTGAATAACAAAAACACGTACGGTCTCCCCACGAATCCAAAATATCAGCGTTAAATAGTATCGCCGCGTCGTAGAGAGTTCGCTCCGCCGGTCGCTGTGCCGCCTCTATCGTTTCAAGCAGAGTTGTAACATCTCGCGCAAAACTTCGATCAACATAACCGACGATCGGCACTTTGCAGTCACGCGAGTGTCGCACAAGATTGACCATCGCCTGCAAAAAGCTTTCCTGAATCGCCGTTTGCGGAAGCCCAAACGAAACCAACAGCGTTCCGTCAAAAAAGGCAAGCGGCATACGTTCGCCGCGTTCCTGCCAGCCGCGTTTTCGCGAGATAAACTCGCCGACCTTTTGCACTTCGCCGTGAAAGCGCCGTTCGCCTACGCGGGTTTCCGGGTTCACCGGTTCGTCGTCGCCTTTTAGCAGGTCCTCGGGCGTAAGTATCTCAAAATCGGCATTTTTCTCGTAAGTGAGCGATTCGTCATGCGGATTTTCGAACCAGCCGATCTGTATCGCCGCAACCGGCATCGACGTTTCCTTTCCGGCAAATATCTGGCTGCCGTCGGCGGCGAAAGTCGTGCGGTTTTCAAGGATATCGTCGGCCCAACGCCGCGCCTGCTCATGATTTTGCCAGCGTTGTGTAAATGGAAAGGAGAAAGATCTATTTTTCTCGATCTCGCTCGCCGGCATCGCGCCAAAATCTGTAACATCGGCAAGCTGCTCTTTGATCTCGTTCAACGACAGCTTTTCGAGACGGCTAAGCGCGGTCTTGTAAAAACGCAGCTCGCTCGCCTGTTCGTCAAAATAACGAACAAACGCCTCGCGCTTTTTTTCTAATTGGTCGTTGAGCAAATCTCTGAAAAGCATCTTGTCGGTACCACCTGCGGCAACGGGCCTCTCGATTTTAGATTTTAGATTTTCGATCTATCAGTGTTTTTCCGTGCTGATCTGTGATCATGTTTTTCAATCCGCATTCCGCAATCCCAAATCCGAAATCCGGTAAACCACTCGCTACTGCGCAGATAGTACTGACAAACCTAGATCTCCCATTTTTCGAGAAAACCATAAATAAATTTTTTGTCCGGCTTTTGAGCTTCGCATTCGAGGAAGGCTCTGAATTGTTCAACCTCCGAAATGTACGCTTCCTCTTTCAGTTTTCCGCAAAAATGAACGACGCGCAGCCACACAAGATAAGTGTTAAGCGCGTCGATCAGGTTGTATTCCACGATCTTGGTCATGTTTCCCTGCAGCCACAGATCGACGACCTGTTCGCCGTCAACATCCAGTTTTCCCGGAAAGCCGCAAAGGCGCGCGATCTCGTTAAGCCGCGGCTTCATCGCA
>DATJGV010000108.1:0-3936 GCA_035494575.1 Pyrinomonadaceae bacterium
CCGATGCGGAAATTTTTCGCTTTCGCCTGCGAGAGACTTTGCGTCGCGAGCACGTGCTCGACCTCGCTGGTTCCAATACCGAACGCAAGCGCCCCGAAAGCTCCGTGCGTCGATGTGTGCGAATCGCCGCAAACGATCGTCATTCCCGGACGCGTCAGGCCCTGTTCGGGACCGAACACGTGCACGATGCCCTGCTCGATGCGGTCAAGATCGAAAAGACGCACGCCGAATTCCTTGCAATTTTTCCGAAGCGTTTCCACTTGCTGCGCGGCGATAGGATCGTTGAAAGGAAGATTGCGGTTGACCGTAGGAATTGCGTGATCGACCGTTGCGAAGGTCAATTCGGGACGACGGACTTTGCGGCCCGCCAATCGCAAACCTTCAAACGCCTGCGGAGAAGTCACCTCATGGATCAGATGCAAGTCAATGTACAGCAACGCCGGTTTTCCCGGCTCTTCGTAAACAATGTGGGCGTCCCAGATCTTGTCGTAAAGCGTTTTCATCTTGAAGAAAATAGCCACGAAATAACACGAATGAACACAAAAAAGAGTTATTTATTATGCGAATTCGCGGTTAAAAATATTCCTAAATTAAGCAGCGTGAGCACGGCTCGGGCCCGCGAGTTTTACGGCGTATTCGGCAACCAGTTTTCCGATCTCCGACGTTTTCGCAGGCTTTTTCGAGGACGGCGAAGCAATGTCCGCGGTCCTGTGACCTTCGTCAAGAACATGCACGATGGCTTCTTCGATGGCGATGGCCGCGGCTTCATTTTTTGCAGTGTGCCGAAGCAGCATGGCAACCGAAGCGATCGCGCCTAGCGGATTCGCAATGTCTTTACCCGCAATATCCGGCGCCGAGCCATGCACGGGCTCGTACATATCTATATCGCCGCCAACCGTCGCCGACGCGAGCATGCCCAGCGAACCCGTCAAAACTGCTGCCTCGTCCGATAAAATATCGCCGAAAAGATTTTCCGTGAGAATCACGTCAAACCGCGTCGGGTTTGTCACAAGATGCATCGCACAAGCATCGACGAAAAGATGATCGAGTTCGACGTCCGGGAAATTTTTTGCGACCTTTTCAACAGTGTCGCGCCACAGGCGGGAAGTTTCCAAAACATTTGCCTTATCGACCGAGGTGACTTTTTTCTTTCGCGTTCGAGCCGTTTCAAATGCGACCCGGGCAACGCGTTCGATCTCGGCTTCAGAATACCGCATCGTGTTGAATGCCTCGGGCCGGTCGGCAAGAAACCCGCGCGGCTGCCCAAAATAGAGCCCGCCGAGCAACTCGCGAACTATTAACAGATCGGTTCCTTCGAAGATCTCCGCCCGCAGGGGCGACGAACCGATGAGCGCCGGAAATGCTTTTGCCGGCCGCAGATTTGCAAAGCCGCCCAAAGCTTTTCGCAGTTGCAAAAGCCCGATCTCGGGTCGCTCTTCGGGAAGCAAATTATCGAATTCGGGATCGCCGACCGCTCCCAACAATACAGCGTCGCTTTCGAGACAGACGTCACGTGTCTCGTCCGGAAACGGCTTTCCGGTTTTGCGGATCGCCGCTCCACCTATCAAAGCGTCCGTGGTCTCTATTTCAAGTTCAAAAACCGAAGCGATCTCGCGCAAAACGCGTATCGCTTCGCGCGTAACTTCAACGCCGATGCCGTCACCGGCTAATACTGCTATTTTCATAACTCTTTCTACTACGCCGCGACCAACGCCTGCGATGAGATCTGCGCCGGCAAGATCGCAAGCAGATCCTGGTCGTAAATATTCTTTTTCTTATCGGCCAGCGCGACAAACTTCGTATAGATCTCGCCGATCTCGCCGTCGCTCAGTTGAACGCCCAATTCTTCGTACCTTGCGAGCAGGGCATGGCGGCCCGAATGTTTTCCGAGCACAATGTCGTTCTTTGGCACGCCGACCGAATCAGGTGTCATTATCTCATAGCAAAGCGGATTGCTCAGCACACCGTGCTGATGAATGCCGGCTTCGTGGGCGAATGCGTTGCGACCGACGATCGCCTTGTTTGGCTGTACGCCAAAGCTGATGATCGACGAAAGCATCTGACTGGTCGCATAGATCTGCGTCGTGTCGATATTGTTCGTGAACGGCATCTTGTCCGAACGCACGACCTTTGCCATCACAAGCTCTTCGAGTGACGCGTTACCCGCTCGCTCGCCGATGCCGTTTATGGTGCATTCGACCTGCCGCGCACCGGCTGAAATAGCAGCCAGGCTGTTCGCCACCGCCAAACCAAGATCGTTATGGCAATGAACGCTGATCGTGATATCGCTCGTTCCGACAACCCTTTCTTTAACCGTTGAGATAAGCTTGGCGTATTCGTCCGGCAGCGTGTAGCCGACCGTGTCGGGCACGTTCAAAACGCTCGCGCCTTCTTCGACAACGGCTGAAAAAACCTCGCATAGGAAATCAATGTCGCTGCGCGTAGCGTCCTCGGCTGAAAATTCGACCTCATCCGCGTTGTCGTGCGCCAACCTGACCGCCTCGCGCGCCATTTTCAGAACCTCGTCGCGCGATTTCTTTAACTTGTATTCCATGTGAATGTCCGAGGTCGCAACAAATGTATGGATACGAGAACGTTTAGCGTCCTTTAACGCGTCTGCTGCACGCAGTACATCGCTTTTTACCGTGCGCGCAAGCGCCGCAACCGTCGCATTTTTGCAGATCTGCGAAACCTCTCCGACGGCACGAAAATCGCCGTCAGACGCGATCGGGAATCCTGCTTCGATGACATCGACGCCAAGCCGCTCAAGCTGCCTCGCCATCTTGATCTTTTCGTCAAGGTACATCGAACATCCGGGCGATTGCTCGCCGTCACGCAGCGTCGTATCAAATATCGTTATTTTTTCTCGACTCATTAAACTCTCCGGTTCGTAAGCACATTTCTCGCGTTCAATAAACGCCGTAATTTCGAAATGATAAAATTCGCCAAACTCAAAGTCAAGCTTATACATTCACTGAAAACATAATAATTTATAATGCACAAATAACCGGAAAGCTACAAAAAATGTAAAAGCAATTGTTATCTAACCCAAAGATTTGATAATATTATTTGAAACTGCAGTACATACAAATCATCGCAATCGGACAGGAAACTTATGGATATTAACCAGTTGGAAGTATTGGTTACGGTCGCGAGAGAACGGAGCTTTTCGAGGGCCGCGGAGGTTCTTGACCGCACACAGCCCGCAATAAGCCAGGCCGTCCGACGGCTCGAGATCGAAACGGGCGAAGTGCTTTTCGACCGCTCATCAAAAGACGGAACACTCACCTACGCGGGCGAAGTGCTGCTCGATTATGCCCGGCAAATGCTAAACCTGCGCCAAGCCGCCCAGAACGCAGTGCATGAGCTTCGCGATCTGAAACAGGGAAAGGTAACGATAACGGCCAACGAGCATACGGTTTTTTACCTTTTGCCGTTGATCGACGAGTTTCGCCGGCAGCATCCGCTGATAAAGGTTGAGGTTCAACGCGGAGTTGCAAGCCGCATACCGACCGAGATACTTGCTCGCGAGGTCGAACTTGGCGTCATTTCTTTTACGCCGAACGACCCGGCGCTTCGTTCGATCCCTGTCTTGACTGACGGACTGACGCTGGTCGTATCGCCGAACCATCCGTTTGCCGGAAGAAAAGAGGTTTCCATAAAGGAGCTCGGCAGCGAAACGTTCATCGCACACAACGCACCGTCACCCTATCGAAAAAAGGTCATCGATGCGTTTGAAAAATATAAGACCCGCCTTATCATCGGCGTCGAACTGCCGTCGCTTGAGGCGATCAAAAGATTGGTCGAAAGGGGAACCGGCATCGCGCTGGTTCCAAAATTGACGGCGCAGAGCGAGATCGAAAGCGGCCGGCTTGTCTCGTTAAATGTAAAAGAGCTGAAGCTTGACCGCAAGCTGAACATTATTTACCGGAAAAA
>DATJGV010000109.1:0-9369 GCA_035494575.1 Pyrinomonadaceae bacterium
TTTTATCGAAGAGCAGCATCATTCCCGAAAAAAAGATGCACCGAGCGGTACCGCGCTCAAGCTGAAAGAAATTGTCGCCGGACACATCGCAAAAGATATCAGTGTTTCTTCGACGCGTGCGGGGAACATTCCGGGAACACACCGCGTCGGTTTCGACGGCGCCGCCGATCAGGTTTTGCTCGAACATACTGCGCGGTCGCGCGAAGGTTTTGCCTCTGGCGCAATTTTGGCAGCAGAGTGGATCGTCGGAAAGAGAGGATTTTTTGAGTTTACGGAAGTGATGGACGAGATCATCAAACCCGCTTAAATAATTTCTTAAGTTGGGTTGCCGCCTACTTTTCTACAACATTTGTAAATAGGTCAAATTAAATTCTTATCGTTTGTGCTAATCTGTCGTCATTCACAAGAACCCAGCCGCTCACGCGGGCGGTTCTGACTTTTTTATGACAACAAAAATTGATTGGATGCGCGGCTGCGCGACGGCGCTGGTTACGCCGTTCCACAAGGACGGCTCAATTGATGACGAATGTTACTATGCGCTTGTAAAACGGCAGATAAAAAACGGGGTTAACCTGCTGGTGCCGTGCGGGACGACAGGCGAGAGCGCGACGATGGACGAAGCCGAGCGGCTGCATGTCATCCGTATGACCGTTGAGGCCGCAAAGGGAACGACGGCGAAAGTGATCGCCGGAACAGGAACCAACAACACCGCGGCGACGATAGATTTTACCCGAAAAGCGCGTGAAGCAGGCGCGGACGCGGCATTAGTTGTTGCTCCTTATTACAATAAGCCGACACAAGAGGGAATGTTCGCGCATTTTGCCGAGATCGCAAGATCGGTCAAAAAATTCCCAATAATGTTATATAACGTGCCGGGCCGTACTTCGTCGAACATCTCGGCCGAGACCACGCTGCGTCTGGCTGCGTCTCACGAAAATATTGTCGCCACCAAGGAAGCGTCGGGCAATTTTTCGCAGATCATGGAAATACTTGCGAAACGGCCAAAGAATTTCAAAGTGCTTTCAGGTGACGACGCAACGACGCTGCCGCTGATCGCGCTTGGGGCCGACGGGCTTGTTTCAGTGTGTGCGAACGAGATCCCGAAAGAAACCGCCAGAATGGTAGAACGGGCGCTCGCCGGAGCCTGGACCGCCGCGCGAAAGATCCATTACCAGATATTGCCGTTAATGGAAGCAAATTTTGTCGAGGCATCGCCCGCACCGTGCAAATTTGTTATGAAGGAAATGGGCCTGTGCGAAGAAAATCTCCGACTGCCGCTTGTGCCGGTGACCGAGGCAACGGCAAAAAAATTAAGAGCAATAATCAACACAATTCTTTAGTTAAATACTAGCTGACAGCTAATTTTCTCGTGTACTGACAAATGGACTTGAAAGAAAAAATCGAACAACTGTTCAGCAAATCGGAATTTACCGAAGAAGACCGAGGGGTTTTTGAGGAATTCAAAACCGCGCTTAGAAAAGGTGAGATACGTTCTGCGGAAAAGAACGCCGACGGCAATTGGCATGCGAACGCGTGGGTCAAGCAGGGAATTTTGCTTGGATTCAAAATGGGCAAGATGGTCGAGATGTCACAGCCGACCGAAACCTTCCGTTTTTTCGATAAAGAAACCTACCCGCTAAGGCCGGGAACGATCAATGACAGGATCCGGATCGTTCCCGGCGGTTCTACTATTCGGGACGGCTCGTTTGTCGCGGCGAACGTTGTGCTCATGCCGCCGTGTTACATAAACGTGGGAGCGTATGTCGACGAAGGTACAATGGTCGATTCGCACGCACTGGTCGGCAGCTGCGCGCAGATCGGCAAGCGGGTTCACTTGTCGGCAGCCGCGCAGATCGGAGGAGTTCTTGAGCCGATAAATGCAAACCCGGTCGTGATCGAGGACGACGTGCTCGTCGGTGGAAACACGGGCGTTTACGAGGGGACCATCGTCCGCGAGCGTGCGGTGCTTGCATCCGGAGTGATATTGACCCGAGCGACGCCGCTTTTTGATCTGGTGAAGGGCGAGGTGATCAAATCGGCTGGAGAAAAGCCTCTGGAAGTTCCCGCCGGAGCTGTCGTCGTGCAAGGGTCTCGTGCCGTGACGAGCGAACAGGGCAGAGCGTGGGGCCTTTCAATATACGCGCCGATCATCGTGAAATACCGCGATGAAAAAACCGACGTATCGACAAAATTGGAAGATTATTTGAGATGAGAAGTCAGAACCACCTGCGTGAGCGGGTGGGTTCTTATGTGCGGCTGAACCGCGGAAAATGCGGAACAAAACTGAAGAACATGGAAAGATTGGGTAAATCCGCATTCCGCAATCCGCAATAAAAAGATGAATGATCAAATAAACGAGGCTAAGCTTGACGAACGGGCGCGGCAGGCAATGAGAGACAACGGCTTTGTCGCCGTCTTTCCGCAGGAAGTTTTAGATCAGGTCAAGGCACTCAAAGAAAACCGTCAAACACAAACAAACGGTTCGATCCAGGATCTGCGAAACCTGTTGTGGTCGTCCATCGACAATGAAAGCTCGCGCGACCTCGACCAGATCGAGTATGCCGAGCAGCTCGATAACGGCGATATGCGCATTTTGGTCGGCATCGCGGACGTTGACGCGCTGGTTCCGAAGGACTCGCCCATAGACAAATTTGCCGCGCAAAATACGGTGACGGTTTATACGGAAAGCGAGATCTTTGCGATGCTGCCTGAGGATCTTTCGACCGGCTTGACTTCGCTGAACGAAAACCAGGACCGGCTCGCGATCATCGTCGAGCTTGTCGTAAAGGAGAACGGCGATGTGCCGGGCAACAACGTTTACCGCGGCCTGGTGCGGAACCACGCAAAGCTCGCATACGAGTCGGTCGGAGCGTGGCTTGACGAAAATGCACCAATGCCGGAAAAGATCGCAAATTCGCCGGATCTGAAGGCTCAGATTTTGCTTCAGCAAAAAGCCGCCGACCGGCTGCACGAATTTAGAAAAGCAAAGGGCGCGTTGGAGTTTGAATCGATAGAATCTTCGGCCGTTGTTGTGAACGGCCAAATACGCGATATCAAATCGGTCGAACCGAACTCGGCGCGAAAGATAATCGAAAATTTTATGGTTGCGGCAAACGTCGAGATGGCGGAGTTTCTCGACAATCACAACTCGCTTTCGCTGCGGCGGGTGGTAAAAACACCGGAGCGTTGGGACCGCATCCGGGAAGTAGCCGCAGATCTTGGCGAAGATCTCCCTGAACAGCCCGACGCGCAGGCGCTCGCCGGATTCTTGGACAAGCGGCGGGCGGCCGATCCCGAACATTTTCCCGATCTTTCGCTCTCAATAGTGAAGCTTATCGGTGCCGGCGAGTACGTCGTCCAGCGTCCTGGTGAGGATGGCGACGGGCATTTTGGGCTGGGCGTTCGCGATTATGCTCACTCGACGGCGCCGAACAGGCGCTACCCCGACATCGTTGTGCAGCGCCTGGTAAAAGCAGCTATAGACGGCGAGACCGCGCCGTATTCCGAAGATGAATTGAACGCGATAGCCGAACAGTGCAATGAGCAGGAACGTGCCGCCCGTAAAGTCGAGCGCAAGATGCGAAAGATCGTCGCGGCGACGGTGATGCAAAACCGCGTCGGACAGGATTTTGATGCGATAGTTACCGGCAAAACCGCGAGCGGCACATTTGCGCGAATTTTACGACCACCCGTCGATGGACGAATCGTAAAAGGCGAGGAGGATGTTCGGGTCGGGCAAAAGATCGAGGTGAAATTGCTCTCGGCCGATCCGCGAAACGGGTTTATCGATTTTGCCGCGTTGTAGCCGGTGCCATATATAAAACTCTGTATTATTCATGCAAACTCTGGTAAAATGTTAGGCCCGATAGGCTTCGGTCCGTCGGGGTGGACGAAACAGTTATTGGAAACTTTTTCGTTCGTTCATGCTGTTTTGCGGTTTTCCGGTCCGTTTTTGACCTTTGACAACGCCTTTCACCGACCACCGGCCATTGATTTTTCTGTGGGACAGTGGGACAAGTTGGGACAACACTAAACCCTTTGTTTTCAGTGAATGGCTTTTCAACCGTGTCCCAGGATGGGACAATTTGGGACAAAATCGGTCAATTTTTGATATCAAAACATGAAATACTCAAGACCGAATTTGCAGTATCAAGTTCTGTGTTTCACCGCATTACGAAAATTGGCTAGAATAATCTGATGGAAGACGAAAATATCACCGACACCGAAGAGGGAAAAGAGGAAAAGCACGGCCTGAAAGAGAAGATCTCCGGGCTCGGGCAATTTATCATCGGCGAGATCGAAACGCTTGGAGGCGTGTTGACGGGTGACCCGACGACGCAAGCCGAGGGCGAATTTAACGTCGAGGTAGGAACCGTGCGCGAAGAAATAAAGGACGAACTTGAGGAAGAAGAAGGCCTCGGATCAACAGAGATAAAAGAAAACTAGATGCTTGAAGGATTTAGGATCCTCGGTGAAATTGAAAACATCGAAACTATTGCAATAGGACGGTCGATCAGGATTTTACCTTATCTAAACAAGATGTTTGGAAAGGGGAGATGGAGAAAGCTCAAGGGGAATGCCACGGTGCAAAGGATTTCGACTGGTCGCGTCCGACCTGCTGAGATTCATTGGTATGAAGCTCACGGAATAGGAAAAAGAGATGCCAAGATAAAACGTTGGCTTGACTAAGTATGAATACAGAATTTGCTGTTTGCATAAATAATAAGGGCTACGAAGCTTCGCTCGAGGTTGGCAAACTTTACGAGGTTGTTCCCGATAAAGAAGCCGAAGACGATGACATGATTCGCGTCATTGATGAAGACGGAGAGGATTATCTATTCGAGGCTCAGAAATTTTATCCGCTTGCCATACCTGCGGATCTGGCTGTTGTCCTGCATCAGAGAATTTAAATCAATGAGTGTAGCAATTGAAAAAATGGAGTTTCAGTTACCACGGCGTCTGCGGGGGCTTCAGCCGACGCTGATACGGCAGTTTTTTGAGCGGGCATTGCCTGACAGTATTAATTTCGGCCTAGGTGAACCTGATCTGCCGACGCCTGGTTTTATGCGGCGCGAGGCGGCTCGCGTCGCAGTCGAAGAGCAGAACGGTTACACATCGCACGCTGGTTTGATACAGCTTCGCGAAAAGATCGCTGAACAGTATCCGCACCTGAATTTAGGGCTCGGCGATGTCGTCGTAACAGTTGGTTCGCAGGAGGCGATGACCGCTGCTTTTTTGTCCATTGTGGACGAAGGCGACGAGGTTTTGCTGCCGGATCCGAGCTTTCCGGCATACGAAGCGTGCGTGAAGATCGCGGGCGGAAAACCGGTGTATTATCGTCTGCCTGCGGATAAGGATTTTGCATTTGATATCGAAGAGTTTAGACGCGGCATCACGCCGAAGACAAAGGCTGCAGTTGTTATCAGCCCTTCGAATCCGACCGGCAAAATTTTTACCGAAATCGACCTGAAGCAGATCGCGGATGCTTTGAAAGACACCGGAATTTTCCTGATCTCGGACGAAATTTACAGCGATCTTTATTTTGTCGATAAGCCGCATTCGGCGTCCGAATTTTACGATAAAACCGTGATCGTCACCGGCTTGTCGAAATCTCTTAGTATGACAGGCTGGCGGCTTGGGTGGCTCGCAAGCACTCAAAAAGAAATAACTCGCGCGGCGCTCGTCCTGCACGGATTTTTGACGGTCTGCACTTCGACGATATCGCAAAAAGCGGCACTGCTCGGCTGGTCGCCCGAAGCCGAAAAGGCTAAGGCGGACGCCCGTGAGATCTACGCAAGACGCGGCGATTATTTGGTAAATTTGTTTAAAGACGAACTTGGTTTACACGCGACAAAACCTGAAGGCGCTTTCTATACGATGCTCGACGTACGTTCGCTTGGCGACGATCTGGAAGTGGCGGAAAAATTTTTACAAAATCGTGTTGTCACGGTACCGGGCGTAGCGTTCGGTTCCGAGGCGAAAGGTTTTTTGCGGATCTCGTTCTGCAATACCGAAGAGCGAATGGCCGAAGGTGTGCGGCGGATGAGAGAAGCTATTTAATGATAGTGTTTGCATCCGAAAGTGATTAATAATTTGTATTTCATAATTCATAATTATTTTTGTTAAAAATTCTGTTTAAGATAATTCGAGATGAAAAAATATCGTGTTGGAATATTAGGTGCGACGGGCACCGTGGGGCAGCGGTTCGTGCAGCTGCTGCAAGGGCATCCGCAGTTTGAGATAACTGCGCTTGCTGCCTCGGATCGATCGGCGGGTAAACCTTATGCCGAGGCGTGTGCGTGGAAACTTTCGGGATCGATCCCCGAGAACGTGCGAGAGATCGCAGTTAAGCCGATCGAGCCGCCGCTCGACTGTGACATAGTTTTTTCCAGTCTGCCGTCGTCGGTCGCACGCGAAACCGAAGAGGCCTTTGCCCGCGCCGGTTACCCGGTGATCAGCAATTCGTCGAGCTACCGGATGGACGAAGACGTACCGCTGCTCATCCCTGAGATCAATCACGAACATCTTGGGCTGATCGAAACACAGCAAAAAAATCGCGGCTACGGCAAGGGATTTATTGTGACGAACCCAAATTGCGCAGTGGTGAGCTTTACACCGCCGCTTGCGGCTTTGCACGAGAAATTCGGCGTCGAATCGGTAATGGTGACGACGATGCAGGCTATCTCGGGCGCGGGTTATCCGGGCGTCGCGTCGCTCGATATTACAGATAACGTCGTTCCGTATATCGCCGGCGAAGAGCCAAAGGTCGAGACCGAGGCGCAGAAAATATTAGGGAAATTTGCGGACGGCGCGATCACGAAAGCGGATTTCAGCGTGTCGGCGCAATGTTTTCGCGTAAATGTGATCGACGGACACACCGCATCGGTTCGCGTAAATTTGAGAGAGACAGCGACGCTCGAAGACGTCGTTGCCGCGATAAAGGCCTACCCGTCGCTGAAACTGCATTCGTCGCCCCAAACTTTTATCGACGTGACCGACGAGCCAACGCGCCCGCAGCCCCGACTGGACCGGGAAACCGGAAACGGTATGACGATCACCGTCGGCCGCGTTTTTCCTGACAACATTTTCGATTACAAATTTGTTGCACTGAGCCATAACACGGTTCGCGGTGCAGCCGGCGCGGCGGTTTTGAATGCCGAGTTGCTTATCGAAAAGGGAATTATTTGATCGGCTGGAGGTCACCTTGCGGCTGCGTATTCGCGCCAGATGTCTTCGGGAAACAGTGCCTGGACCGTATCGAGCGAAGGTGATGAAGACGCGAGCGTATGGCGATATTTTTCGAGAATGAAAATGATCTCTTCGCGAGTTACGTCTTTTAGCGGCTCGGTCGCTTGGCGCTGCTTCTGAATCGCAATATCTATCGCCTGCAATCCTTGCGTTTTGTACGTTATGTACGCTGACTCGATATAATGATAAAACTCGAATGCGCGATTGAACCTTGCGAATTTGCCGGCTTGTGCCACTTGGTTACAGGCCCGCCCGAATGCGTGGCGCAGGCCGTTATCCTCGGCTCGGCTACCCTCAGCCCGGGAATCTGCCTGGTTGAATTTGAAATGTATGCCGTCGGTCTTTGAAAACAGGCATTCGACTATCATCTCAAGGTCGTCGGACCGCTTTATCAGTTTCTGGATCGGTAAACCGCCGCAAACGATCTGGCCCGGAGCGCAGTGCGCCGCCTGGTCGTTATCCGTTGATGTAAAATATTGGTTTTCGGCTTTCTGAACGGTCAGCATCGACGGAAAATATTTAAATTTCGACATCAGAAAAACGTGCACCAAAATTTCCTTTATTGTGCTTTGACGATTTGTTTCGTGGACGATCGCAATTTCCTCATCGGTGCCGGTGATGCGTTCCTGAGTCAGCAGCCGGGCGAGTGCGGTTTTAGTTCCTAATGAGCTTGATCTTGACGACATACTGCCTCCCAAGTGAAAGATATGAGATTAATGATCTGACGTTTGAAGCAACGCGATTTTGCGTTTATCTTGTAGCTTAGCCCGTTGGTCGTTGATGACAAATTTACAAACTCAGGATAAAAGAACAGTTACAAGTTTTCATGATAGAACGCTACACATTGCCCGAAATGGGCGCCGTCTGGTCGCAGCAAAATAAATTTCAGAAATGGCTCGATGTCGAGATCGCCGTGTGCGAAGTGCACGCTGAGGACGGCATAATTCCGCCGGACGCCCTCCGAGATATCAAATCAAAAGCCGCGTTCACGGTCGAGCGCATCAGCGAGATCGAAAAAACGACCGATCATGACGTTATAGCGTTCACGACAAACCTTGCCGAAAACATCGGGCCCGCAGCGAGGTTTGTGCATTACGGACTGACTTCGTCGGATGTCGTCGACACCGCAAATGCGTTGCTGCTTAGGGAATCGTGCGAAATTCTCTTAGCCCGCGTCCACTCGCTGATGGACGTGCTGAAACGCCGGGCCTTTGAGTTTAAGGACACGCCGCAGATCGGCCGGACGCACGGCATTCACGCGGAACCGACCTCGTTCGGACTTGTTTGGGCGTTGTGGTATTCGGAAATGCAGAGGAACAAGGCGCGGCTCGAAGCAGCCTTGCATAGCATTTCGGTTGGGAAGATCAGCGGAGCGGTCGGCGCGTTTGCTCACCTTTCACCGGATGTCGAGGAACGCGTCTGCGAAAAACTTGGATTGCGTGCGGCGGATGTATCGACGCAGGTGATACAACGTGACCGGTATGCCGAATACCTGTGCACGCTGGCGATAGTGGCCGCGACGCTCGAAAAAATAGCCTTGCAGGTCAGGCATTGGCAGCGTACCGAGGTTCGTGAGGCGCAGGAAAAATTCAAAACAGGGCAGAAAGGCTCGTCGGCGATGCCGCACAAGCGAAACCCGATTCTGTCCGAACGAATTTGCGGAATGGCTCGCACCGTCCGGGCAAACTCCATCGTCGGGTTAGAGAATGTGGCGCTCTGGCACGAACGCGATATCTCGCACAGCTCTGCCGAGCGCATCGTGCTGCCCGATTCGTCCGCGACGCTCGATTATATTTTGGTGAAATCCGCGAGCCTGCTCGATACGCTGGTCGTTTATCCCGAAAATATGCTGAAAAACCTCAACCTCACGCGTGGGCTTGTTTTCAGTGGACAGTTGCTGCTTGCGCTAACGCAAAGAGGAGTCACCCGCGAGGACGCATACGCCTGGACGCAGCGAAACGCGATGAAAGTCTGGGACGAAGGCGGGGACTATAAAGATCTGGTGATGAAAGACGCGGACATCTCTACGCGTTTATCGCCGGAAGAGATCGCCCGCGTTTTTGATGTTAAACATTACCTGCGAAATGTTGACAGGGTTTTCGCGAGGGTTTTTGGTCAGGC
>DATJGV010000110.1:0-14340 GCA_035494575.1 Pyrinomonadaceae bacterium
TCCCTAGTTTTACTAAATCGCGATCAGTGTGTTTAAATTAGCGCACTTAGACCGGGAAGTCAACATTTTTTTGAAAAAATAATTAAAAAATTTAATGAGTAAATAAGGCGGCTTAAGGCCGCCTGCGAGACCGGATAAGAAAGTTAGCGTTAGCTATTAGCTGTCAGCTGGAGCTTTATTTGACCGGTTGGATCTTAACTGTTTTAAGCGGTATATTCTCCTGCGGATCAAAGCTGAGCTCAGTTGGTTTGCCGTCGAGTTTGAAAGTCAAAACTTCGACGCGTTTCTTTAATTCTATCGGCTTTGTCACGGCACCGGAGGCCGTCTTTATTTCCAGGTCCATCGGCAGCCGAAACGCGACGGGGGTTATTTTGTCGAGCTGCTGCGTTTGAGTGACGGTCAATCGAAGGGTTTTTGTGCCCGGCGTCCAGTTTTGCGTAACCGTCAGTTTCGGATAGCCGGCACCGTAGATCCACTGCTCGAAAAACCACCCGAGGTCCTTTCCCGAAGCCTGCTCCATTGCTTTGCGTAGGTCGGCGGTTTCAACATTATCGAATTTATGCAAGTTCAAATAGGCGTTGATCCCTTTCCAAAACGCCTGGTCGCCGATGTATTGCCGCAGGGTGTGGATGACGGTACCGCCTTTTTGATAGGTTGTCGTGTCGAAAAGCGAATCGCTCGACGGATCGGCAAGCCGATTGAACAGCCCGTGACGGCGTTTGTTCACAGCATCGTCGACCATGAACTGTTCGGCGTCAGATCTGATCTTGCGGGTGTAGCTGTCCCGGCCATAAAGCTTTTCGCGTGCGACCGATTCCATAAAATCTGCGAAGCCTTCGTTGAGGTAAAGCTCGCTCCAGTTTTTGCATGTGACCATATCGCCGAACCACGAATGCGACAGTTCGTGCGAAACGAGGTCCTGAACCGTCGCCTTGCCAAAGTCGAAGTTAGCAAAGAAAACCTCGGTGTCGGCAAGCGTCGTAGCGGTTATATTTTCCATTCCGCCAAAGTTGAAATTACGGACTATGGTCTGATCGTATTTGTTGTACGGGAATGGAATGCCGGTGACCTCTTCATAGGCCTGCATCATGTCCTTTGTACGGCTGAACGCGATCGGCACGATACCTTCCTTACCGGGATAAACGTAAAATCCCAGCGGAATGCTGCCGTGCGTGTCCGTCTGCTTTACGTAGGTACCGATCACGAACGAGGTTAAATAGGTCGAATACGGGATCGGCATTTTGAAATGGTGCGTTACCGTGTTATCGCCGTTGTCCTTTTGATCCAGTTCCTCGCCGTTTGCGATCACGGTCCGGCCTCTCTCGGCGGTTATAAATTCTTCGCTGGTTGCCTTGTCGCTCGGGAAATCGAATGAAGGAAACCAATATCGGGCCTCTTCGGCTTCACCCTGCGTCCAGATCTGGTAAGGCACGTTCTCACCGTTCTCGCGGGTTTCGTCCACGAAATAAACGCCTTTCCGCGGAGCCGTCGTCGTGTATTTAAACCGGAGTGAGATGACGTCGTCCGGCGAGTAAGCCTTGTCGAGAGTGACCATCACCTTGTCGGACGTGGTGCGATATTTTAGTTCGGTGCCGGATGGATCGAGCGTCACCGAGCCGAATTTCAAGCCGACGGCGTCGAGCTCCGCCTGCGTGAAACCGGGTTTGAGCGGTTTGAACTGAACGGTTGTATCGCCGATCACTTTTTTATTCGGACGGTCAAAACTCACGCGAATGATGTAATTTTGAACATCGTACGTCCGAGGGCGATTCATATCCGGCTTTGGAAACTGGGCCGAAACGGAAAGAAAGCAGAACGCAATAAACAGCAGAACAAAGCAAGATCTCATATTCTTATAATAAATAAAAGTTTCTCTGCGGCCTCTGAGCTCTCCGCGTTTAATAATTCTTTAAACGCGGAGGTACAGAGGCCGCAGAGAACACAACAGTTAGGTTCCGAACGTCACGAATTGGTTGGACGCTAAGGCTTTAGATATTTTCCAAACCAATCGAGAACATTGGTGTACCAGAATTCGGAATTTTGGGGCTTTAGTATCCAGTGGCCTTCGTCTGGGAAGACGATCAGCTTGGACGGCACGCCGCGCAATTGCAGGGCCGTGTAGAGCTGAAAGCTTTGGTCGATGGGCACTCGGAAATCGAGTTCCCCGCACGAAACAAGCGTCGGCGTGTCAAAGTTTTTAACGAATTTGTTCGGCGACCAACGATTGTAATTCACAGGATTTTCCCACGGCATTCCCTTAAATTCCCATCGGACGAACCACAGTTCTTCGGTTGCTCCGGCCATGCTTTCGAGGTTGTAAACACCCGCGTGCGAAACGAACGCTTTGAATTTGAAACGCGGATCGTTGTTGTGGCCGAGTATCCAATCGACCATGTATCCGCCGTAGCTCGCACCAGCCGCGCCGATTCGCGTTCTGTCGATGAACGGACTTTTTATAACATCTGCTACGCCATTCATTATGTCGGTGTAGGCTTTGCCGCCCCAGTCGGCCGATACTTCGTTGACAAATTTTTGGCCGAAGCCCGGGCTGCCGCGCGGATTGGGCATAAACACGACGTAACCGGCGCTTGCGAAAACCTGAGGGTTCCAACGGTAACCCCAACTGTCGTTGAACGGGCTTTGCGGGCCGCCGTGGATAAGCACAAGCAGCGGATATTTTTTGGCGGCGTCAAAATTGGCTGGTTTGATAACAAAGCCCTGAATGGTTTGGTTCAACGCTCCTTTCCACGTGACACTCTCGGCTTTTTTGAGTCCGTACGTGCCGATTCGCTGACCGTTCACATGAGATATCGCGGTGAGGCCGGTGCCGTCAGCACTTGCCCTGAAAATTTCGGCGGGCGAAGCAATCGAACTGTTCGAAAACACAAGCGTTCGCCCGTCCGGCGTAATATTAATGCTGCCGGCCATCACGTCTTTGATCAAAGGCTTGACGAAAGTCGCGATGCGCAGCCGCATATCCGGTTCAACAGGAACGGTAAAAATATTTTCATGACCGGCTTCGCCCGCGGCGAAATAGACGGTTTTACTGTCCGGCGAAACCACTGCCTCGTCTGCCTGCAGATCGAAACCTCGTGTAAGTTCTACAGTTTCCCCGGTACGCCTGTTGTAACGCATTATGCGAAAACGGTCAGCCTCGAAAGCCTCGGTCGCCTGCGAGCGGTAAATAATATATTTGCCGTCGGGCGTGTAAACCGGGGCGAGGTCGTAGCCCTTGTTTGACGCCGTGATGCTTTTATTAGTTTTGTCGAAAAGCGACGCGATGTAGATGTCGCTGTTGGTCGAGATCGCTTCGATCTTGTCAGGATTGCGCAGATACACGATCTCACGCGAATCGGGCGAGAATGCATAATCGGTCCCGGTCGAGGCACCGTACGGCGGCGAATCAAAATCGCCGGGTGTGAAATCGACAGCGGTCCCGCCCGTACTGGGCACCACGAAAACGTGTGTCCGTTTGCGGTCGCGCCATTCCACCCAGTGACGAAAAAGCAGGCGGTCGGTCACATGTGCCTTAACCTTGCTGTTCTCGGCTTTTTCGTCTTCGGCTTTGTTGCACGCGTCGTCATTGCATTCCGGATAGACGTCGGAATTGAACGCTATCCATTTTCCGTCCGGCGACCAAACGGGATTACCGGCGCCGCTCGAGATGTTTGTTATCTGCTTGCGGTCGCTGCCGTCGGGTTTCATCGTCCAAATTTGCCCGCCGGTCGTAAATGCTAGCAGCTTACCGTCAGGCGACCAACGGGGCGAGCTATTCGATGCCGTGCCGCTGGTGATCTGTGTAACATTGCCGCCGTCGAGCGATGAGCGGTAGATCTGCGTCACCACGCGGTTCGCGTCTTTATTGACGACGCCGACCGAATACGCAACCCATCTGCCATCGGGCGAAACCTGCGGGTCGCTCACACGGTCGATTTTAAGCAGTTCGCCGATGGTGAACGGTGTCTGCGCGCCGACGCACACAAACGCCATCAAAATCAAAAAGATCGGAAAGAGAATGCGTTTCATTTTTAGATTTCCTGTAACTAAAGATGTAAAGAAAACGTAAACATTATTGCACAATTTTGGAAGAATGCACTCGTTCGGATAAGATGGTAGGCGGTTCGCGGAGCGGAAGGCGCCTGGCCTGATTCGACCGAGACCGGTAATGCTCTGATCGACACCAGCCTAATAATTACTGATGAAACGAAATATCTTTGCTCTCTTAGGTCTATTTCTGCTTTTTGGTTCGTTTATCTGCGCGCAACAGCCGAGCCCCACGCCGACGATCTACAGCGAACAAACGCTTACCGAGATGAAACGGCTGCAACAGGCGGCGCTTACGAGCGATTATGCCCTGAAACAGGTCGAGCATCTCACGAACAACATCGGTCCGAGACTTTCGGGTTCGCCGCAGGCGGCGCAGGCCGTTCAGTACGTCGCCGCCGAGATGCGAAAGCTCGGACTCGACGTCAGGCTGCAAAAAGTGATGGTCCCGCATTGGGTTCGCGGCGAGGAAACGGGAGCACTGGTTGAGTTCGAAGGGATGGCGCCCGGGACGACGCAAAAAGTAGTTCTGACGGCTCTCGGCGGCACCATCGCCACGCCGCCCAACGGGATCACCGCAAACGTAGTCGTCGTCAACGATTTTAGCGAGCTGAATGCGCTTGGACGCGAACGGGTGCAGGGCAAGATCGTCCTATTCAACAACAAATACGATCGCGAAATGGCCGCAAGCGGCTTTGGCGGAAACGCATACGGCCAGGCTGTGCAGTATCGTTTTGGCGGAGCGGTTACGGCATCGCGTTTGGGCGCCGTTGCAGCATTGGTTCGGTCTGCAGGAGCGTCGCAAAATCGTCTGGCACATACGGGCGTAATGGCTTATGACCCCAAAGTAACAAAAATCCCCACCGCCGCTGTTACGTACGAAGATGCCGAAACCATGGCTTATCTGGCGAAGCAAGGAACGCTTAGAATGCACCTCGTGCTTACGCCGCAAACCTTGCCGGATGTTGAAAGCTATAACGTAATTGCCGATCTAAAGGGGAGCGAAAAGCCGGACGAAGTCGTTATTGTTTCGGGGCATCTCGATTCGTGGGACCTCGCTACTGGAGCGATCGACGATGGCGTCGGCGTCACCATGTCGATGCAGGTTCCGTTCCTGATCAAACAGCTTGGCTTGAAACCAAAACGGACGATTCGGTTTATCGCGTGGATGGACGAGGAGCAGCGCGGCTCGGGTTCGGACGCCTACGCCGAGGAGCAAAAAGCCAACACTGCTAATCACTTTGCGGCGATCGAGGCCGATCTTGGCGATTCGCACCCGCTCGGATTCTTATTTGCCGGAAAGTCGGAAGCGTTACCGTATTTCGCGCCGATATCGAATATCCTTCGTTCGCAGGGAGCGTTCATGTCACAGCTGCAGCCCGGCGTCGGAGCGGACGTCGGTCCGCTGACGCAACGCGGCGTGCCTTCGTTCGCACCGTTTTTCGACACGCGGACGTATTTTAATTATCACCACACGGCGGCTGATACGTTTGACAAGATCGATCCGAAGGAACTGGGCGAAAGCGGAGCCGTCGTCGCGGTACTGGCGTATGGTTTGGCAAATATGGAAACACCGCTTCCAAGATGAGTTCGACCATCAGCGTTCGGAGTTCAAAGGGTTGAAGAAACGCGTGGGACTTGTTAACCTTAGTTTTCCGGCAAAAACTCGAATGCTGAATATTAAACTTTTTGAACTAATTTAGATGAAAAGACCACCGCCATATTTTCCGCAAAACCAGCTTTCTCCGCCGGATGAGAACCGCTATAAGAAATTCAAGCTTATAGTCGGCGCGGCCATATTCTTTATTACTCTGCTGCTGATCGGCGCGGGTGTCGGGATCTTTTATCTGATCAAGTGGATCGTTTGATCGCGTTCAAGAAAAAAATGCCCCTTTTCCCTCTCGCCCTATTCGCATATTTGTGATCCAGTCGAGCCACCTGTGTTTTAGATTTTCCGGCGCGATAAATTCGGTAATGCCGATCGTCTTTCTTGGCCGTCCATCACGCAGCGTTAAATTCATCTCACTCAAAAATCGCAGGTAATAAAAGCTCGAGTCGATGATCTTTAGGGGTTTTACACGCAGCCGCAAGTTGTCTTCGGAAATGAGCCTGAGCCGTGTCGGATAGCGAATTCCATAGCGATTCCGTGTGTAGTTTTGCTCCTCGTACGATACGTTTCGCTCGCGCAGGGCTCCGTCGCGAATGACGAAAAGCTTGGTCGCCGGTTGGTCGTCACCTTTCTCACAGTATCTGTAAAAAACCGCTGTCGAGTCGGCAAAATGGGCGCGTCCCCAATGCCAGTCGCGGACGGTTTCGGCCACCCAACGATTGTCGATATTGTGGTCGTGGTATCCCGTCCCGCGAAAATGAATGACGTCGGACGACTTTCCCCGCCGGTCATACACCGTGATCCGTCCCGTTACGTCCGACCGGGGCGCAACCATGTTCCAACAGTGCGAGGTGTGCTCATAGCAAGGGCCCTCGGGCTTAAGATCCGCGTCGATCGACAACCATTCGAACGTCGCCTCGACCCGCTTGTTTCTGCCGAGCGTAGCGTTCACCGAAACCAGATAACCGGAACCGTATGGGGCCTTTTCGAGATTAAAGAACGAATCGCCGATATGACATCCGGGGAGGTCGCTTCGCGCTGTAAACTTTTCCGGTGAAAATTCACTTATTGCTCTATATACGGGCTTTCCGTCGCGGCAATAAAGGAAGGAAATTGCCGGAAATCTGAGATCATCAGCGGCCTTCCGTTTTTGGTTATAGCGAGGTGAAAAGATAAAATTATCAAGAAAGACGATGATCACCGCTTCGCTGCCATTATCGGACAGGGCGTCAAAATACCACCATTCATAGGCCTTCGGGTCTGATTTTGGGTGCCAGACATCGGCCTCGATACTGGAAGCAAATGTAAACGGCGTCGCTGAAACGGATCGGGTTCCGGTTGACATCGAATTTGCGCTAAGTTTGATCTTTCGACTACGCCTTAAGCATCTCAAAATCTCAAAAATATGGCAAACTTTTTGCCGGCGCGCGAATCTTTACAAGTTGTACGGCCTCTTCCCGATATTATTGAATATACAAGGAGATACGATGAAGAAACTTACGAGGGTTCTTTTAATAAGTGTAGTAGCCATGGCTGCGGTTTTGGCAGCAGGCTGTCCGCAACAACGCTCAATCGCCGAGATCGAACGAAATCCGGGACGATATGCCGACAAGGAAGTGGCAATAGTCGGTGTGGTCAGGGACAGCTTCGGCGTGTCCGTTCCAGGAACGCCAATTCGCGGCGGCATTTATAAGATCGACGACGGGACCGGCTCGATATGGGTAGTCACCGAAGACACGGTTCCCGGAAAAGGCTCCGAGATCGGTATCAAAGGCCGTGTCGGCACCGGCGTGAGCTGGAGCGGCAAAAATTACGGCCTTGGTATTTATGAAACCGGACGGCGATATAAAAAACGGTAGCAGGAAACGTCCACTCAATGACAAAATCGGAACGGCACGCTAAAATGCAGGCGGTTCCGATTTTTTATGCGTACACTCCTCGAATCGTTCGACAGGCGTTTCAGAATAATTCATTCGCGCTCGCTGGAATTAGTGTCAAAGCTTAACGATGACCAGCTTTTTACAAAGCCGCGCGAACTTAACAGCACCTTCGAAATGTTCTCGTGCGGCGAATTCGTCCTTCGCTCTGCCGGTGCCGTCGAGCAAACATTTGGCGGTATCACAACAAAGCTTTGGGACGATCCGTTCGAATGGACCCTGCCCGAAAAACTTTCCACTACCGAGTTGATCCGCGAATACCTCGGCGAGGTCGAAACAACACGCCTTAACGGATTTTCGTTCGTCAAGACCGATGACGATCTTTCACGTCAGATACCCGCGCCTGATGATTTGAAAACGCTACACGAGATACTTCTCGACACCGTTGCGCGTGCTGAGCACTACCAGGGCCGAGCGTTTGCCGTGTTTCGAATGTTGTCCGACGAAAAGCTGCCGCGTGTCTGACAATCTTTTGCAATACGAACTTTTTCGTGCAAAAATTCGTTTAGCGTTGAGACTTACGGACTGAAATACACGGAGATGCCGATGCACTGTCCAAATTGCGGCCAACAACAGGTTTCTGCAGAAATTAAATTTTGTTCCAAATGCGGTTTTCCGCTCGGCCTTGTGTCCGAGTTGCTCGCACATGGCGGGTTTCTGCCACAGCTCGCCGATCTTTATAAGAAGAACACGATCTTTACACGCAGAAACGGCGTTGTTTTCAGCACTCTTTGGTGTCTTTTTTTCCTGTTGATCATGGCTCCTCTTTGGGGAATTATGGATGTCGAAGAACTCGCAGCGGCTTCAGCCGTTATCGGTATTTTTGGCGGTTTGATATTTTTGATCGCGTCGCTGACACTGCTCAAAAAGCCTGCGCCCGTGATCGATATTCTTTCGACGGGGCAGCCCGCTGCTACCCCGGCATCGCTTTATGCAAGACCGTCACAATCAGCTCTGCCGCCGCAGCAAAGCCAGCCTGTTTCGAGTTACGTTCCGCCCGCGGGCGGGTGGCGAACGCCTGACACGGGACAGTTTGCACAGCCCGGCAGCGTGACGGAAAGCACAACAAGATTGTTGGAAAAGGAGGACGAGAGACGCTAGATGTTTTGTCCTCAATGCGGTCAGGAACAGATCTCGAATGCGACGCGATTTTGCTCGCGTTGCGGATTTTTGATGACCGGAACTGCCGCGGTTCTAATGAACAACGGCGAACTGCCGCACATTCCGGTTCAACCAACAAAAAACTCACCAAGAAATCGCGGCCTGAAACAAGGTTTTTTTATTTTTCTGCTGACGTTCCTCCTTGTTCCGCTCATAGCAATAATTTCGAAGGGACTTGATATAACACCGGTATTTGTCGCGATCACCGCAATACTGCTGCCCATCGGCGGCTTGTTGCGTGTCGCTTACGCGCTTATGTTCGAATCAAGCGTCGGCGATGGTGTCTCTGCGAATGAAGCTTTAGCGGGCAGTTTTGCGGCCATGCCCGGGCGGCACGGCGTCCAAGGCGCATTGCCGCCTCAGCGAACTCCTGCATCAGACTATATTTCTCCGCCTGCCGGAGTCTGGCGCGACACAAACGATCTGAAAACACCCGCGAGCGTGACCGAGGAAACCACCAAACTTCTGCACAAGGAGCAAGATCAATAACCTATCGCTGCACCGGGCCCACGCGAATCCACGGCTCCCAATCGAACACCTTTGTTATCGATCATTATTGCCGTTGCCCGGGCTAGGGTTCTCGGACGCGAGAATTTCTGGCCGTAGCTTTCGAGGATCTTTCTGGTGTCCGGCGACATTCCGTAAGGTTCGCTAACCAGCTCGTCCGGCATCCACTGATGGTGAATGCGAGGCGCGTCCAACGCTTGCTGGATGTTCATGTCGTGATCGATCACGTTAATTATCGTCTGCAAAACTGCAGTAATTATTGTCGGGCCTCCGGCGGCGCCGACTGCGAACCAGGGCGTCCCGTCTTTTCGCAAAACGATCGTCGGCGTCATCGCGGACAATGGACGTTTTCCGGGCTGGACGGCGTTGCGCTCGCCTTGTATCAAGCCAAACATGTTCGGCTCACCGGGCTTCGCCGCAAAATCGTCCATTTCGTCATTTAAAAGAAAGCCGGCGCCTGTGACCGTGGCTGCTGAACCAAAGCCATTGTTGATCGTGTACGTATTTGAAACTACGTTACCCTCAGCGTCGACGACGGTGTAGTGTGTCGTTTCAGTCGGCTCCTTGCCCGCTATCTGTCCATGGCCGATCTCGGCACTCGAACTCGCCCGGGTCAGGTCTATCGATTCCCTCCGTTTTTCCGCATACTTCTTGTCTATCAACGTGTCTACCGGAACATCGACAAAATCGGCGTCGCCCATATACTCGGCGCGATCCGCAAAGGCTCGGCGCATCGCCTCGGTCGTTACCTGATACTTTGCGGCCGAATCGTATCCCATTGCTCGCAAGTCGTAACCCTCAAGAATATTCAGGATCTCAAGCAGGATCGCTCCGCCCGAACTCGGAGGCGACATTGAGATAATTTCGTAGCCGCGATACGTCCCTCGAACCGGAGTGCGTTCCTTAGCCTGATAGTTTTTGAGATCGTCAAGCGTCATTAAGCCATTGTGGGCCTTCATGTCCGCCGCAATTAGCTGCGCGGTTTTTCCGGTATAAAACTCCTTCGCCCCAACGCGTTGTACTCGTCCGAGAGTTTGCGCCAGCTCGGGTTGTACAAGTCTGTCGCCTTCCTTAAATCCCTTTCCGCCGTTGAGGAATATGCGTTTACTTTCCGGGTACTTCGAAAGATCGTTCCTGTAGCCGGCAATACTGCGAACATCGCTATATGAGAGCACAAAACCGTTTTGAGCCAACAGCCTCGCGGGTTCGACCAGATCGCTCCATTTGAGTTTTCCGGAGCCGTATTTCCTGAACGCCATATCGAATCCGGCGAGAGTTCCCGGGACGCCAGCCGCCCGATACCCGAGTATCGAGCCGCCCTCGCCTTCGATAAGCTTTCCGTTCTTATCCAGGTAGACGTTGCGTGTTGCGGCTTTGGGCGCCATCTCCCGATAGTCTATTGCCGTCGATGTTCCGTCCTTTTTGCGGATCAGCATGAAACCTCCGCCGCCGATATTCCCCGCAAACGGAAATACCACGGCCAACGCCAAACCGACGGCGATCGCCGCATCGACTGCGTTTCCGCCTTTTTTCATTATCTCAACGCCGACTTTTGACGCTATCTCGTCGTTCGAGGCAACCATTCCGTGCTGGCCTCGGACCGGCTCGGGTGCAGCCGCACGAACGTTCAAAGAGAACGGAAAAGTCGAAAGGAAAAACGCCGCGATTGTTAAAAGAACGAAGGGTTTTCGAAGCAATCTCATACTGATATTTTGTCCGACAATTTAAAATTTGTCGAATTAGATCAAAACCATGTTCGATAGTGGTTCTTTGAATGCGGAACAGGATAATTCAAGAGCGGAAGACCGACGAATGAGCCGAGACGGTAATATCCTTTTAGGGCCAGTAAAACTGCCTCGGTGCGTGGAACGGAATCTCAAATATGGCGTGCCTATTTAGTGCGCCAAAATGGCTGGGGCTGACCGTTTGCATCACGAAGCGGCCAGTGCTGCCATCGCCATTTGACGCTCATTGGGTGAATTGTTTGGTGAACTCCGAATGCGACGCCAATAAGCAACCGCGCGTAATACAGCGAAAAAAGAAGTACCTTCATAAAAAACAGCCCCGTGAACGGAAAATGGAGAAGACACCCCGTAGAATAAGCGCCTTCTCCGATGGCCGCATCACTTATACTTAAGTAATTAACACGCCAGCGGCCTGTCATATCTCGCAAACGCAAATTTACCAATAATGAGACTCGTCAACCGCATCCCAATATTAGAAAAATCACGAAGATATGAGGGTACATTAGCATTCCGTGATAGCGATCTTTTGTATTGAAGATTACAAATGGAAGGAAAAAGTTGAGATCAAAAAACGGCGTATATGATCGCAAGACAAGCGCCGGCATAAATGCCTGCGAGGAAATCGTCCGCGCACACACCGAGTCCTCCGGGCAGATTTTGAAGATCATTTATTGGGTATGGTTTCCAGATATCAAAAATGCGAAATAAAATGAATCCGGCAAGTATGAATGGCCAGCTGATCCCAAAAGGCACAAAGAAAAATACAACGATCTGACCGATGACTTCGTCAACGACGGCTTTTGAAGGGTCCTTGTCACCGAACAACTCGCACGATCTCCCGGAAGCCCAAACGCCGATGAGGCAAAACAGTAGAAATACTACGGTGTTTATGGCGAAAAACGCGGCCGTAAGATTCCCGCTCTGGTGTCCGGAAGTAATTATCGATACCGTTACATTCGCCTCGCCGGCAGCGATAAACACATAGATAAACACGCCGACGATCGAACCCCACGTACCAGGAGCGAGCGGAAGATATCCAACGCCAAACGTCGTGATAGCGAGCGACAAATAGTCGACGATTCCGTTGGGCGGCCTGCTCTCAATCTTTTGTTTCATTGCAAATTGTAGCGGCGACGCTGCCTAGAACTCAATTCCCTGCTGCGCGTAAATACCCGCGTGAAACGGATGCTTGATCTCCTTCATTTCGGTGACGAGATCGGCGGCCGAGATGAGTTCAGAGGGCGCGTTGCGTCCGGTGAGTATCAGGTGGAGATGAGGTTGTTTTTCGCGAACTGTCTTTATTTGGGACAACACTTTATTGATATCGAGGAATTTATAATCGAGTACATAGACGATCTCGTCAAAAACCAGCAGATCGTAATCTCCGCTCTCCATTTTTTCAACGCAAAGGTTCCACGTATTTTCGGATGTTGCAATGTCCTGCGCCGGGTCGTTCGTGTCCCACGTAAATCCGTCGCCCATTGTGTGAACCTCAACGTCGAGTTTTTCGAGTGAGTCGTGTTCTCCGTACCGGTCGTTTTTTGATTTCATGAACTGGATCATGCCGCACTTTAGCCCGCGGCCTGCCGCACGAACGAGAACGCCGATCGCGGCAGTTGTTTTGCCTTTGCCGTCACCGGTATTGACCATGAGAAGGCCTTTCGTGTTCTCACGATAATCCTCGCGGCGCCATTTGTATCTTTTTTCTTTCGTATCGGACACGGCTAGATTATTTACGCTTCCGTTATATGGCCGTTCGAGGCGTCAATAGCGTCGAGCGTGGCGTCGACGAGCTTTGCTTCTATCTCGTCCCAATCGCCGACGGCCCGGCAACCGGCGGCATTTTTATGTCCGCCGCCGCCGAACTTTTCGGCGACCTTGGCAACGTTGATATTGCCTTTGGAACGCAGGCTGACACGGTATTCATCCGGGCCGACCTCGCGTGTATAAACGACAGCCTCGACCTCTTTTGCAGCAAGCGGAATGTTTACGAAACCGTTGTTATCGCCATCGACCGCACCCGCGTTTTTCCGCATTTCAAGCGTCTGGCGCATTGACGCGACCAAGCCGGAAGGGTCGCGTTTGACCGTCGCCAGCACATGCCTCATCAATTCGATCCGAGACCATGGATAGCTGTTGTAAACGGCTTCGGCGATCTTTGCCGGTTTTGCGCCCGATTTTAGAAGTTCAGAGGCAACCTTTAGAGTGCGGTCCGTAGTATTCGAATAATGAAACGAGCCCGTATCAGTAACAAGTGCCATATACAGACACTCGGCAATTTCGGTAGTTATGCGGCCGCCGATGGCCTTGCAAAGATTGTAGATCATTTCACCGACGGCCGAAGCGGTCGAGTCGATCCAGTTTATCGTGCCGAAATGCTCGCTTGTTGCGTGGTGATCAATATTAACGGTGAATTCTTTTTCAAGATCGGTGATGCCGGGACGAAATGCGTCGGAGCATTCGATAATAAAGACCGCGTCGTATTGTTTGTCGATGGCCTTAACACGCCGGATGTCTTCGACGCCCGGAAGTTCCTGATATGCACCGGGAATTTCGTCGCAGGCAATGACCTCGGCGTTTTTCCCCAGCGATTTCAGCAGCCAGTAAAGTCCGAGCGATGATCCAATTCCGTCGCCATCCGGCCTCACATGAGTTGTGATTGCGAAGTTCTGCTTGTTTTCAATTAATTCAACAACTTGACTTAACACGTACAAAAGGGACCGGGGGCCGAAAGTCAGCGGACGAAAGCGAATGCCTTCTCCGACTCGTCTTTCATCCCTGGTCCTTCATCCTTTCATTAGTCTTCCCCTTGCTTCCAAGTTCGTCGAGGATCGTGCTTACTCGCGAAGCATTTTCTTCGGCCGTATCGCGAACGAAATGCAGATGCGGAGCGTAACGCAGATCAAGATTCAATGCCACTTGCTGCCGGACGAACCCGGCTGCCCGCTGAAGCGATGTAAGAGCCTTTTTTATCTCATTCTCACTTCCCTCGACTATGACATAAACTTTTGCGTCCCTGAGATCGTCGGCGACTTGAACATCAGTTACAGTCGCCGTCTGAAGGCTAGGGTCGTCAAGCTCAAAACCTACGACCTCAGCTATCTCTTCGCGTAATGCTTCTGCTAATCTTTCCGGGCGCCTCATCTCGTTGGTAAATTAGCGGAATCAGATCTGTCACCGCCTAGTTCTTGCTCTACTCCTGCTTTTTTGCGTCCCTGACGTGTGCTTCCACCAATCTGGACTCCGGCACCCAGTCGAGCGCATGCCATAACCGAAAAGAAGATTAGAGTTCGGTCGCGGCGATCCTCTCTATAACAAATGCTTCGATCTCGTCTTC
>DATJGV010000111.1:0-5951 GCA_035494575.1 Pyrinomonadaceae bacterium
TGGTCGAAAAGATCCCGGACGGCGGGCTTCACGCTGTAACGATACAGTTTCCCGACCCGTGGTTTAAGAAAAAACATGCCAAGCGCCGCATGGTTACCCCCGAAATGGTCGAAACGATCACGGGTAAACTCGCACCGGGCGGAACAATATTCGTTCAAACGGACATCGAGTTTTTGGCCGACGAAATGTTCGATCTGTTCCGTCAGAGGAAGGAGTTGCAAGAGGTCGCAATAGACGAAAACCCGTTCCCGGTAAAAACCGAGCGCGAAAAAGCTGTCGAAAAGAAAAGTTTGCCTGTGTATCGGCGAGTGTTTTCTAAAGCTCTATTGTCCAACAAACTTTAGTTTGTTGGTTGAGCCGTTGTGTATCTGCGAGCCTGAGTTTGCAAATGTTCAACAAACTTCAGTTTGTTGAACCGCCGCAGGCTACTGGCACTTAGAGGGTTTCGAACTCAGCCTTGGCGGCGACAAGAGCGGGCATGTCCGAGTCGGCGTCTTTCCACATTTCAAAAAACTTCTCGTACTCGGCCTTGTCTTTTGATGCGCGAGCTTTTGCGAGCTGTGCCAGCGGGTAGATCGAGGAGAGCGGAGCTTCGCCCCGATGGTCGAGTATCTTATCAAACTCGCGGATTGTTGCTCTTGGTTTGCCCAGATGCATATAGGCAAGGCCGCGTAGATATTGCGGGTAAAAGTCGGCTGCCTTTTCGAGTCTCTCGGTCGGTTCCAACTCGTGGATAGCTTCTTTAGCTTTGCCGTTGTAAAGCAGGCCGGCAGCTCGGGCAAGTGGCAGCCAGAGCTCGTTGAGAAGCGTGTCTTTCGGGCGTTCGGCGTGAAGCTCATCGATAAGGGCCGTGGCCTCACCGGACTGCCCTGCGGCTGCGAGGGCCATGGCGGCGCGGGACGCGATATCTTGATTGCGTCCAAGATCGAGTGCCTTTTTGGTTTGCGTTTTGAGTACGGTTTTTAATCGCCCAGTGTCACCTTTCGGCAGTCCGCTGCCGTCGCTCCAGAAAACGATCCTCAATGCCTGTTCGGCGGCATAGCGCGCGGCCACCTCGGCGGCATTGCTGCGCGTTGCCAGGTCGATCGCCCGACGCGAAAGATCCTGAGCCGACCTCCATCTTCCGCAAAATGCGGCTCTTCCGGTTTCGAGATCGAGGGCCCGTAGCTCTAGTCAGCCGAATAGTCAACAATTTCTCCGTCCAAACACGTAAAAAATACGATCGGAGTGTTTTTTTGAGCTAAAGTTCAGGAAATAAGGCTCCTGTGACATTTTCATAAGAGCCTTATTTGATCTCAAATTACAATTACCAACTCACCTCAAGATCGTAATTATCGGCGCCGCCGTCAGGGTCGAAAACCTGAATCACCGCCGTATAATCATTTTCGCGACTTGGCTGCTGAAGCACTGTCACGCTGCCGCGACCGTCCCGTTTACGTACTGTTACCGTCCCCGGCCGATAGGCTAACGCTCCGTTAATATTAAAATTAACGTTACTGACACCGTTGCCCGAGACATTAACGGTTTGGACATCTGCGCCCGATATCACGATATTAGCAGTTTGATCGACGCGGCCGCTCCAACGAACGCTTCCCGGCTGATAGGGTTCTTCGGCTTGATAAGGGCTCTGCCATGAGATTCTCACGCGGTAATTGTCAGCTCCGCCCTTCGGATCGTAGATCTGCACGATCGCCGTGAATCCGTTCGAACGATTCGGCTGCTGCACAACCGTTACGTCGCCGCGCCCTTCAAGTCGGGTCGCGGTAACGGTCACGGCTCGGCGCGGCAGCACTGCGCTCGTGTTTTGTTCAACATTGCCGTAACCGGAACCCGAAATAATATCCGTCCTTACCGTTGCTCCTTGAATAACGATATTCATTCGGTCGTCGACCCGTCCGCTCCAATTAACTGTGCCTGAATTATTGCCCGTTCCGGGATATCCAGGGTTCCCGGGATAGCCGGGATTATTCCCACCGATCGGCACGTCGTATTGCCGTTGGCGGCCGTCGAAACCGTCGTTGTAACCCTGCTGAAAATAAGGAAACAACGCCCCGACGAAGCCTCCGCCGCTCCGCGAAGCGTCCCGCGATGTGTATCGCCGGTCGTTCTGGCCCATGCTGTACCCCGAGTCGTAAGCATTTCGCTGCGTCGACGTCCACCGCACATAGCCGCCGCTTCCGGCCGAGCGGTACCCGGCATCGTAGCCGTCGCGGTAATAGCTTTCATATTGCGAAGTTAACTTATTTCGGTAGCGGCGATAATCGTTGTTTTGATTATTGCGAGCGTCGTTCGCTCCGTCCTGATAACCTTCGTCATAAAATCCGCACCGTATCGGCGATTGACTTGTACGGTCGCACTGCGCGAACGAAACGGTCGCGCAAACCGCAATGGCTCCCAGAATTAGGGCGAAACATAGAATCGTTTTCATATCCGAAATCCCCCTTCCTGTTTTGCTTGAAATATTTAAATCTATTGAACTTATCGCTGATTATAGGACACTTATCGGAATTAGCTAAATCGCTTGTCTTTATTAAACCGTCGGAGCACCATCGCGCGGCGCATTTTGGGTAGATGATCAATAAACAGCGTGCCGTCGCAGTGGTCGGTCTCGTGCAAAAAAGCACGCGCGGCATAGCCCTCTGCGTCGCGCTCGAACCACTCGCCCTTTTCATTTTGGGCCTTCAAACGGGCCTTCAGCGGCCTGCTAAGAACGGCCGGAACCTTCCCGACCGACAAGCAGCCTTCCTGGCCGGATTGTTCGCCCTCGGTGTGCACGATCTCGGGGTTCGCGGCGACCAGTTTTATCCCGTCACAGTCCATCACGAAAAGCCGTAAATTCAGGCCGATCTGAGGCGCGGCGAGGCCGACACCCTCAGCGTCGTACATGGTTTCGAACATATCGGCGCAGAGCGCGGCGAGCGCGTCGTCGAATTCGGTCACGGGTTTGCCGATCTCAGCAAGGACCTTTTCGGGATATTCTGTGATCTTTCTGATCGTCATAAACGGCGCGCCGATCTCGCAGAATGGGCTAAATATATCGATTCTTTCGCGATCGTTCTCGCAATTTCGGCATTTGGTCTCGCAAAAGATCACGCAAGATCGACAGTCAGGTCCGGCTCAAGATCGACATTGATCAAGTAAGTCAAAAGTTTATTTTAACTTATTGAACGCCTATCTCGGGATGTATCCGGACCGCGCCTCGCGCCGAAAATTGCGCTTTGCGTTAAATCCTTTTTCCGCGCGCGCCAGACACTGCCAGCAGATCACGCGCTTTTCGCCGGTCGGGGAATACCAAACGTTGTAATGTTCCTTTTCGCGGTCACACTCAGAGCATCGCGCCAAAGGCTTGTCCGTAATTTTCGGGTCGAGTGCATCGATCATAAAGTGTTCAGTGGTCGGTGGTCAGTGATCAGTAACTAGAAACCTTATAACCCGCATCCCAAGGAAGGTGGCACTGACCTCTGTTTTTGCAATAGTTTAAGGCTTTCGGACCGGTTAGGCAATCTGCAAGACGGCGGCGCCGCGAACGGCGTCGGTTTTCAGCGCGGTCAGAGCTTCGTTTGCATCTTCGAGCGGAAATGTCTGAACCGAAGTCGTTATCGGGATCGCGGCAGCTTCCTTTAAAAATTCGATGCCGTCCGCGCGCGTGTTATTCATCACACTGCGAACTACGCGCTCGCCATAAACAAGCGAATATTCGAACTGCGGGATAGGGCTCATATGAATCCCGCCCAAAACCAAGGTTCCACCGCGGTCAAGAGCTTTTAGAGCAGCAGGAACGATCTCACCGGCCGGCGCAAAAATGATCGCGGCGTCGAGCAGAACAGTAGGCGCGTCGAAAGTATCGCCGACCCAGACGGCGCCGAGTTCTTCGGCAAGTTTTTGATGGCGGTCGCGGTCGCGTGTTGCGACATAAACATCGGCGCCGCGTGCACGCGCGATCTGAATACAAATATGACCGGCCGCTCCAAACCCGTAAATGCCGAGCCGTGCACCCGGCCAGGAGTTTATGTTAGCCAGTTTTAACGCTCGGTAGCCGATAATGCCGGCACAAAGCAGCGGCGCAGCATGAAGGTCAGCAAAATTTTCCGGCAGACGATAAACGAAATTTGCGGGTGCCGCAACATATTCCGCATAACCTCCGTCACGTGTCCAGCCCGTAAATTCTGCAAGTTCGCAAAGGTTTTCGCGGCCGGTCGTGCAGAATCGGCATTTCCCGCACGTCCTGTTCAGCCACGCGACGCCGACGCGGTCGCCCGTCGAAAATTCGCTGACGTTCGAGCCGAGGTCCTCAATAGTGCCGACGATCTGATGACCGGGAATCACGGGCGATTTGCGAACCGGCAATTCGTTCTCGACAACGTGCAGGTCGGTCCGGCAAATACCGCAGGCATTGATCTTTATAAGTACCTCGTCCGCAGCGGCGGTTGGTTTTGGTATATCGGCAATGGTCAGCGGGCGAGTTTCAACCGGAGCAGGGTTGGAAAGAGTACAGGCTTTCACGATGATTAATCATATCACGGGGGATGTGCGTTTTTCCCCAGTTAAAATCGCCTGGAAATTTCGAGATAAATGTTCGGAATGGCGGCTAACGAATTGCGCATAACTTTGACTTCCGTTATCAATTCTAAGTTATTACTTGTCAGTTATTCCGAAGCTTTTTTATTGCTGAGGTCGAACTGACCCTGTTGCCGATGCTGACGGAACGCAATTGCACCTTTCGTCAAGGCCGCCGATCTGGACCGTTGCCGTGACGTTTGTGCCGGCCATTTCGGATGTGGTTGAAACGGTAATAGACGGCGTTCCCTGGCCGCTTGCAATTTTGCCGGCTGAAACGGTCCATAGGTAAGTTACGCTTTCTTGAGAGCCGCCGCTGATGTTTGCGGTGAAGGTCATTGATTCTCCCGGCGTCGTGTCTTCTGACGGGCCGGTAACACCAATCTCAGGACATTCGCAATCACCGCCGCAATTCGGACATTGCGCAATGGTGACAGTAGCCGTTTTTGACGCTCCGCAAAAGCCGCAGCCGTCATCTACAGCAACCTTCAACTCATAGGTTCCGGGCTGTAGATCCCAAAGGTCCCATCTTACACTTGCTCCGGAGCCGCGAATAAAACCGCCGGTGACGGTGTACCTGTACTTTAGTCCTTTGATGTTTTCATTTGACACCTTTGTATGGACACTTATTAGCTGGCTGTCGTCTGGACACCCTTGTGACTGTGACTTATAACCGGGCGGACAGCTCAGCGTTATTTCCGTTCTGTCCAAGTCAACCTTTTCAACGTCAACCGACTTTTTATCAGGGGTCGGCGCAGGTTTTGGCGGCAACGATAAGCTGCGTTTGGCCGGCGATTGGCAAAGCATCGAAATCGGTAGGAGAAGAAGGATGAAGAAAAGATGGATTTTCATTTTACGCTGCAATTATTCTAAAGCCAGTGTCAATAGGCGTGTGAAATGGATCTTGAATATTTGCTTACCTATATAAGTGGCGAGAATCCCGGTAAAATTTTACGCCGCGAAAAGGAGCAGCAATTATGCCGTCAAAGTGGTATGACAGAGTTATTAAAGACGCAAAGCTAACTTATTATAACGACGCCGGAGCATGGAAACCGCTGGTGATGAAGGCCGTCGACACGTTCAATAACCAGTTGCCGTTCGGTGTCACTCTCGATAAAGCAGACAATCACATCGGGGCGAACATCGTGGTCAGGTTTTCGCACGGCACGGGCCAGGATCCGGATTTTTCGTGGGCAAAGGCAAACTTCGACGCCGAGCACGTTCACGGCCAGACAGTGGCCAATATCGATCACAAAGGCAGGGTCGATAAAGCGGTGATCTTTTTGCCGGGCCGGCTGCAAAAGGTAAAGGACGATGTGAAGGAGTTGGTGATAGTTCACGAACTGATACACGCCTGCGGGCTGGTTGAAAAGAACGATCACGATCCCGTTGGC
>DATJGV010000112.1:0-2995 GCA_035494575.1 Pyrinomonadaceae bacterium
TTTTAACCCCTTTATAAGGATTTTCAGCAGCTTATCTGAAGAGGCAGCGGATAGCGAAAAAGCTCGAGATCAATGAATCGAAATAGGTCTTGATACAAATAAAACTAACTTCAGCCAAAAGAGATGATCTATAAATTCAAAAACAGGTCTTTTTTCAAAAATTGTTTGTTATAACTCCGTTGTTCCCGCTTTGTGCCAAAAACAACCGCATCCGTAAATAAGCTTAACTATAGTTTGCATTTTTCGAGGGAATTCGGTCAAGCAAATTCTCTTAAATCTTTTCGCCGCGAATTGCATGAATGATGCGGATAGTTTGTTTTTAATATCCTGTTTTTCGTCTAAAACGCGGCCGCTTTTTCAGTACTGCAAATTACAGAGATGTTACGGAAATGCTAAACTTACGCAGCGAATGCCGAAAATCAATAATGATATAGAAAACACAGATTTGGTCTTGACGGAATCGATCCGGTACGATCCGCAAACTGATATGATCGCCTGTCCCGGCTGCGGGCGTTTGAGTCCGCCGGACAGATCGACGTGTATTTATTGCGGCCGGGAATTGCCGGTGACCGAGGCTTCAAGAAACGTTGCGCCGAAGCATTTTCGGCGGCCTGAGGGTTGGGAAAACGGGTTCAATGTTGTCTTTGTATCGGTTGCTGAAGACATAGGTAAAGTGAACCCGGAGATTTTGGCTGACGCGTTGTCGCTCGATATGCAAACCGTGGCAAAAGTCATCGGTCTCGGCGGGCCGCTTCCGGTGTTTCGCGCGGCGAGCGAAACGGACGCAATGCGTCTTTCGAACTATCTGCGTTCGAACGGTTTGGCATGCGCGATCATCGCGGACAAAACTCTTTCTGTTGATGCTCCGCCGCGGCGCGTTCGACGCGTGGATTTTTTGGGTGAGGCGATTAAACTTACATTATTCAACACCCCCGACGTCGTTGAAGCGAGCCGTGAAAACGTCGGGTTGTTGGTTACCGGCGCGATAATTGAAACAAAAACCGAGACTACCGAAAAACGAAAACGCGGCAAGACTGAAGTGCTCGATCAAGCCGAGGTGAGCTCGGATGAGACCGTGATCGATATTTATCTGCGTGATGAGACGACCGGATACCGCATCATCGCGGGCGGGTTCGATTTTTCGGGGCTTGGGGCGAAAAAGACGCTGCTCGCTGTGAATAACATGAAGGCGCTGACTGAGGAGCTATTTAAATTTGCACCCGACGCTAAGCAGGTCGACTATCTCGAACGCGCCGTCGTTCTGGATCAGGTTTGGGAACCCGACGAACGGACAACTGTCGACGGTGTGCAGCGGATCGGTTTCGGCAAAACAGCGGTGAAACGGACCGGTCGAGCGAGCAACCTGAGGCAATTCACGAAATTTTCGCGAATGCATCGGCATTTACTATGAAAAAGAAATTTCGCGGACACGCTCCAAAATCGTGCATCGAATCTCCGCCTAAAAATTTTGGCCGGGAAAAGGCTGCGCCCGCAAGATCGTCGACGGTTTACGGCGTGTTGCCCGTGCTTGAGCTTTTGCGTGCGAACGCACGGCGCATCGACAAGATAATGATCGCCGAAGGTGCACGCGAGCACAGACTCGCTGAAATAGTTGAGGCCGCACGCGAAAACGACATTCTTGTAAATTTTGTGCCGCGCGAAAGCCTGAACAAGACGGCGGGTCCCGGTGCCAATCATCAGGGCGTGCTGGCATTTGCCGCTGCGGCAGAATATGCGTTGCCGGACGAAATACTCGACAGTTTGGGCGATCGGGCACTTTTGCTGGTTCTGGACGGCGTCGAGGATCCGCACAATCTGGGAGCGGTTCTCAGAGTTGCGGATTGTACCGGCCTGGACGGTATTTTGATACCTGAGCGCCGCGCTGTCGGGTTGACCGAGACGGTTGCAAAATCGTCAGCCGGCGCCGTGGAATACGTAAAGGTCGCCAAGGTCGCAAATCTGAACCGGCTGATCGGGGAACTGAAGGAGCGGAACGTCTGGGTGGTCGGCACGACGACGGACGCGGAAATGGCTTATACCGAATGGGACTGGACGCGTCCGACGGCCCTCGTGCTCGGCGGCGAAGGACACGGCCTGCACCGGCTCGTTGCCGAAAACTGCGATGTCTTGGTAAAAATACCTATGTATGGAAAAATAGATTCTTTGAACGTATCGGTCGCCGCGGGCGTAATTTTATTTGAAGCGCTTAGGCAAAGGGTTCAGAATTAGAAAGCTATGTTTTGTCCAAAATGTGGAATGCAAAATCCGGAAACCGGCAAATTTTGCCGGAGCTGCGGTACCGATCTCGGAAATGTTTCGCAGGCGCTTTCCGGCGTTCCGCCACAACCGATGCAGCTGCTTGATCGCAAGGGCAAACCGCTGAGCTGGGATCGCGCCATCACGAAAATGTTTACGGGGCTTGCGTTCCTTGTCGTTTCGATCGTTCTCGCGTTCTCAACGATGGGACGCGGTTGGTGGTTCTGGATGCTGATACCCGCATTCACGAGCCTCGGAGCAGGCATTGCGCAATACATACAGCTCAAAAAACTCGAAAAGGGAACTCCGGCGTATTCACCTACGATAACGGACCGGGCGATCCCACCCGCGCAGAACTCGTCACTCCCGCCGTCGCAAACCGAATATGTCTCGCCCGAGTCGAGATACAAGACCGGCGAACTAGTGCCCCCAAGCGTTACCGAGGGAACAACGCGGCATCTTGAAATGGATACGGAAGGCGAGACAATGACGCTGCCGAAACGGTGAAACTGCCATTTAATTAGCTAATTATTAATTACCAATTAAATAATTAGATTGTAGATATTACTGCTTTACTAAAACCCTTGCATTTCCCGCATTTCCGTTTGCGTCGAAAACACGCAGCGTCACTACGTGCTCGCCTGTTCCTTTTAAAGAAACGTCGAACGAGTAGCGCTCTTTCGGGCCGTCTGAAATCCCGTCCTCAGGATAAACGGTTTGCCAGTCGCCGCCGTTTACG
>DATJGV010000113.1:0-14232 GCA_035494575.1 Pyrinomonadaceae bacterium
TTTCACGATGTGATAAAAAACTGCTCCGCAGCGAAACGTCCCGATCAGCCCGGAACGTGGATAACGCCTGAGTTTGTCCAGGTTTACACCAAATTGCACAAGGCTGGGATGGCTCACAGCGTCGAGGTTTGGAGCGACGAAAATAACCTTGTCGGTGGCGTGTACGGCGTCGACGCCGGCGGCGTTTTCTGCGGCGAGAGTATGTTCTACAAAGTGCCGAATGCATCGCGTCTTGCACTGATGTTTTTGATCGATCATCTACGGAATCGCGGAGCGACGTGGTTCGACATTCAGGTAATGACGCCGCATATGCAGAAGTTTGGCGCAAAAGAGATCTCGCGCGGCGAGTTTTTAGCGAAATTGAAGGAAACGCAGGCAGAAGGCTTAGATCTTTTTTGAACGAATTATGGACCAGCAAAAAGCATTACGCGAACATATTTTAGAACTACTTGAGGGAAAATCGGCGCACGTCGGTCTGGAAAGCTCATTAAAGAAATTTCCCATCAAAGAGATAAATACGCAACCGGGAAATTCACCGCACACCGCGTGGCAGCTGCTTGAACATATCAGGATCGCGCAGTGGGACATTCTGGAATTCAGCCGCAACTCTAAACATGTTTCGCCCGATTGGCCGGACGGCTATTGGCCAAAAGACAAAGGCACGGAAACCGGCTGGCAAAAATCGGTTAAGCAGGTTTTAAATGATCTACAGGCGATGCGTGATCTTGTTTCGGACGAAGCAAACGATCTTTACATGATATTTCCGTGGGGCGACGGGCAAACGCTGCTGCGCGAAGCCTTGCTGGTTGCGGATCACAATGCGTATCATCTCGGGCAGATTGTGTTGTTGAGGAAGATGTTGGATTAGAAAAGTTTCAGCTATTTTTATTATGGCTAAATCCTTCCTGATCTATGGCGCGAATGGTTACACGGGTGAGTTGATCACGCGTTATGCCGTCGAACGCGGGATGACACCGATACTTGCCGGTCGGAATGCTATTGCCGTCGAAGCACTTGCGAAAAAACATCACCTCGAATACCGCGTTTTTTCGCTCGATGAGAAGGACAGACTCGATGCGGCGCTGCAAGAGGTTGAAGTCGTTTTGCATTGTGCCGGGCCGTTTTCATTGACCTCGCGGCCGATGGTCGAAGCATGTCTCAGAAATAAAAAGCATTACACGGACATAACAGGTGAGATCGCCGTCTTTGAAGCGATGGCTCGGCTTGATCAAAAGGCCAAGGACGCTGGAATAATGATAATGCCCGGCGTCGGCTTTGACGTTGTTCCGTCTGACTGTTTAGCTCGGCATCTGAAAGATCGCCTGCCGTCAGCGACAAATCTGACTCTCGCGTTTTACGGCAAAGGTAGTCGCATTTCGCACGGAACGCAGGCAACAATGACGATGAACATTGGGAACGGCGGTGCTATTCGTAAGGACGGCAAAATCACAGGCGTTCCGGCAGCGTGGAAAACGCGTGAGATAGATTTCGGCGAAGTCACGAAAACTGGCGTCACTATCCCCTGGGGTGATGTCGCAACGGCTTTTTACTCAACCGGAATCCCAAATATCGAAGTTTACACGGTTGTCCCGCAAAAGCAGCTTAAATTGATGAAAATGAGCCGCTATCTGGGTTGGCTGCTTGCGACAAGACCGGTTCAGGATTACTTACAAAAACAGATACCGCCGGGCGGCCCATCCGATATTGAACGAACAAAAGGAAAAACGCTGCTTTGGGGCGAGGCGTCGGATTATAACGGCAACCGAGTCGAATCAAGAATGCAGGGACCAGATGGTTATACGATGACAGCGTTAACCGCATTGAACATCACTCAAAAAATACTGGACGGAAATCTTGTTGCGGGGTTTCAAACGCCTTCTAAGGCGTATGGTGCCGATCTTGTTTTGCAAATTGAAGGCGTGTCGCGCCAGGACGTTTGATAGTCGGGAACAACCCGTCAGACAGACCAGGACGAGCTCCCAGGTCACCCGCCATACTCAGCTTTGTATTTCAGCCACCTCTCCTTCAGTTTTGACATAAACGTTATGAAACGGGCGTCTTGACGAAGGTTATCGAGATTGTGATCGATCTCGAAATAGGGATAACAGGGAAAACCATCGTCGGCGGCGTTCTGCAGCCAGTTGACGGCTTCGTCCGGCTTTTTCATAAGGGCATAGGCCGACGCAATATTGTAGGCAGAGTGATGGAAATGGCCAAAACCTTTCCCGATCTCTATAGCGCGCTGGATGGTCGCTTCTGCTTCTCTCTGTTTACCTTCTTTCACCAACAATATCGCTTTTACACTTGTTACATTTCCACCCTCGTCGTCCGGATAAGCCTTCAAATATTCATCGATGACCGTCTCTGCCTCATTAAGACGTCCCAGCTGAACAAGGCTGTCAGCCGCGATGCGGTTAAGGTTAGCCGGATACTGGTCGGGCGGAGTCGTCTTGACGACGCCTATGGCTTCTTCGAATTTGCCTTGGTATGTATTCACCGCGATCATTCGAAGGCGCACGGCTGTGTTGTTCGGATTGATCTCGAGTGTCTTGTTGATCTCTTCGGTAGCCTCGTCAAATAAGCCGATATGTATATAAACCACGGACAGCCATTGATGAGCTTCGTCAAGGTCAGGATTTAGAGCTATAGCCCGTTTGAATGCCTGGATCGCCTGTTCATGCGGGAAACGTTTGGTATGGGTCCATAATACAAGGCCGCGTGATAAATGACCCTCCGGCAGGTTTGGATTTAGCTCAAGAGCTTTCTCGACAGCAACCTCCGCATCCTCGTTCAGCTTTCTCTGCTCAGGATCACGTGCGAAATTAAATGATCGAAATACGTAGCCTTTGGCGAGCTCAGCCCAGGCTTCGGCATAATTAGGGTCGATCGCTACAGCTTGCTCAAGGAGTTTGATGGCGGCGTCATTGTCGTCACGATTGACATTTGTGACCTTGACCTTTCCGCGCACGTAGAGGTCGTATGCCGGTGACCGTTGAGAGTTCGTAATGGACGTGTGCGAAGCTCCAGGAGCCCAAACGTAGATCGCGATCGCAGCCGCGGCCAAAACTGGTGCAAGGCCGGCGACAATCACTCGTTTCGGGTCGCTAACCAGCCATCGTCTTGTGGATGAGGTCGATAAAACTTCCGTAACCGCCGTATTATTTTTGAGCAGACGCACATCAGGATCGGCTTTTGCGTCATGCGCCCGTTTGAGGAAACGGAGATCAGCAGTAAGTTCGCCAGCCGATTGATACCTGTCTGAAGGCTTCTTTTGTAGACAATGATAAATAATGTCGTTTATGCGTAACGTGCCAGACGCCGATGTCAACTGTCGCGGGTCTTTGTTTAAGATCGACGCTACTACATCCATGGATGTTTCGCCTTCGAACGGCGGATAACCCGCGATCATTTCAAACAGTACGGCGCCGAGGCTCCATATATCCGTTCGACAATCAACCTCTAGTCCCCGCGCTTGTTCCGGTGACATATACGACGCGGTGCCCATTATCATACCAGGTTCGGTTTTGACCATCGCTAAGGTAGCGGCTTCGTTGTTAAGAAACGAGATTTGTTTTTCGGTCAGTTTTGCCAAACCGAAATCAAGCACTTTAACCAATCCATCCTCACGAACCATTATGTTCTCGGGCTTGATGTCGCGGTGAACTATACCATGCTTGTGTGCAGCCTCAAGAGCAGAAGCAACCTGAATTGCCAGATCGATAGATTCCGATACAGTAAGCATAGGAATCTTTTCACGGAGAGTGAAACCATTTACATACTCCGAAACGATAAATTTGGCATTATCTGATCTACCGATCTCGTGAATCGTCAGAATGTTGGGATGATTAAGGGCAGATGCCGCAACTGCTTCTTGTTCAAAGCGGTTAAGTCGGCTTTTATCCGTAGAAACTGTCTCGGGTAGGACCTTGATAGCGACATTTCGGTGCAGGCGCAGATCTCTTGCCAAAAACACCACACCCATTCCGCCCTCACCAATTTGTTCCATAATCTGGTAGTGGCCGATCTGGTCAGACTTACGCAGTCGTTTTGCGGTCTCAATAGACATTTTCGTGAAGAATATGCCCTTTAAATCGCCAAAGTCAACGTTTTGTGATTATTTACTCAATAACTTCGAAATCAACCCACTGGCTGGACATTGCGTTCTTACCATCTTCGGACAGATCCTTGACTATGATCTGGACAGCATAATCGCCTGGTTCTATGGTCGGGTTAAGCCGAAGGTAGCCGTAATCGTTGATGCGTGACAGGTCAGCCTGCTTTTCCAGGTCTGCTGTTTGTGGCTTTCCTTCCGAGATAACGTTCCCATCCTTGTATAAATTCACTTGTATCGAAAGCTTCGGTTGATTTGTTGCGTTATCGAGCTTCGCGTTGTAGATGGTATAGGCATATGCAAGGATCGAGCCTTTGCGAAACTGGCGAACACCGGGGACCGCGGTAGACGCAATAAGCGACAATGCATTTTCGGGTTTGACAGAACCCGGAATCGAAAACTTTCCGTTGGCATCAACCTGCGCGACGGTCAATCCGGAAAGAAACAGCTTGCCTTTCCTTAGATCGGGAATTTGTATCACCTGGCTTGCAGTTCCAAGCATTCGGCTCGTCCCGTCTCGCACCGCAACTCGAAAATTGTATGTACCCGGCTTCTTGATCGGCACGTCCGTAGAGTAGACCAAGCCATTTTGTTTGATCAGGGGAATCGCAGCAGATTCGATCCGGAACGTATGCGTACGGGTAAATTCGTCAACAACCTCGTTTTTCTCATTCAAGGTAACAGCAACCACATCGAATATAGCCTTCTTTAAATTGCCGTCGTCAACAAAGGTTATCTCGTCGCCCTGTAAATGAAACAAAGAGCGGACAAAATTTCCTTCGGCTGCACTGTTGCCGAAAAAAGAAGTAAGTTGCAGATTCAGACCGGCTTTTGGTAGCGGAGCGGCAATCGCGTCATACAACTCGCTGTCACCGGTTCTTTTTTTCGTTGCTGTGTTGTCAGTCGTAAATCCAATAAATCCTGCGCGTGAGTTAATTTTAAGGTCAGGCCGTTTCAGTCTGATTTCGAGCGCGTTAAAATTCTTTCCTTTAAAGGTATCGTCGGCCGGTTGGTACGCGAGCAGATAGTAACCTTTCTCAAGGCTAAGAGCTTTGCGGATCGGCCCCTCAAGAAAATTACTGTCGTGGTAAAATCTGCCGCCGGTTTGGTCTGCGAGAACAGCCATACCTTCCTGTGAATTCCTCACGTCCCTTGTCCGGTTCGCGATAATTTTGTCTGAAGCATTTACATCTGCTTCGCCGCTAGTCGAAACCTCATCCCTGGCTTCAATCATGATGGTATTCATGACGCCCCGGACGTCGATCGTGTTGAAAATTACGGAATTGCGATTTGCAAGATCGGTCAGATCACGAAGGGAATCAACTGCGCTGAGTACTTGGCCGTCACGAGAACGAAACGGCATTCCGTCCGACATAAAGAAAACGATCTTGCGCCCTCCGACACGCTCAAGTCCGCGAACCACGTATCGTAAAACACCGACAGTACCGACGACCTGATTGTTTTTGCCAAAATCTTCGCTGCCTTCCCGCGTTTTGCGATCGGCCTCGGACTCTATCACAGCCGTTTCAGTACCGCCGCCTGGCGTCATCTTTTGGAAAGTATTGGAGCGCGCCGCTTCAAAAAAACTGCCGTCGGAAGAAGCACAACCTCCGGTAGGTGGATACCAGCGTATCCTTCGGGCGGCTCGCAGTAGCTGCTGCTTATCGGATGAGTATTGCTGCAAAACGCTGCTTCCCGATCTGGTTTGATAAATTGCAACCAAATCTGTTGGAAGCATCTGCTCGTTGACAAATTTTTGAAGGGCCTCACGGGCCGAGAACATTCCCGATTGCGATGCGGAACAATTGCCGTCATCAACCACAAAGGTAATGATCCGGCCCAGACCGTGACCCTTTACCGGCGGCGGTTGTATGAGATTCTTATCCGATCTTTGTGTGGTAGCCAATCCAATGTTCTGAGAAGTGTCCACATTTACGTATGAGAATCCTACTATTTTTTGAGGTTTGCCATCTTGAAGTATCTCAAAATCGTCACGAGAGAGATCCGTAATTTGGTTCCCATCCTTGTCAGTCACAACCGCATCGACCTGAACGATCTTGGACGTAATTTTTACAACCTCGTCATCTTGTGGAGTAGGCGAAGGGTCCGGCTTTTGAGCAAAACTCACAGCGGCAAGCGCAAAAAATAGTACGGAGGCTCTTAAAACGTGCTTTTTCATAAATGGATCGGGACAATCCGGCAAGCCAGCGGGCTGTTGGATCGTGATGATCAGATATTCTACACTGTAATTGCCACAATAATACAGTTTAAAAATAAACGCAGGGCAAAGAAATCCTCACCCTGCGTTTATTTTTTAAATTGTCAGATCAGACATCCAGATTCTTCACATCCAGAGCATTGTCCTCGATGAACTTTCGGCGGGGTTCGACGCTGTCGCCCATTAGGACGGTGAAGATGCCGTCGGTCTCGATCGCGTCCTCGATACGCACCTGAAGGAGCGTGCGTTTATCCGGATTCATCGTCGTTTCCCAGAGCTGTTCGGGGTTCATCTCTCCCAAACCTTTGTAACGCTGTATGGTCAGGTCTTTTTTTGCCATTCCCGTCACTTTTTCCAGCAAATCTATGCGTGATGATATTTGCTCACTTTTACCGTTCTCACCGACCACGAACGGCGCGGGCAGATCGTTTTCGAGGCTCCGCATGAGCTCGACGGAACGCTGAAATTCGACATAGCTCGCCATGTTCCAGTCAAACAAAATTTTCGTTCCGTTTGAGAACGTGATCTCGATCTCGGACAGGCCGTGTTCCTCATCCGACATTAGCTCAGTTCTGTAACCGGCACGGGCGATAAAACCTTCGACCTCGGCCATAAGTTCTTCCTGTTCGAACACCTTGCGCAGTTTTACGTTATGTTTGGCAAGCACTCCATTTTTGCCGGCAAAGGCGTCCAAAAGGGCATTCATCAGGTCTGGGTCATTGTTAAGCCGCCTTGTAAAACGTTCAGAGTAATTCTTGAACTCGATGGTTTGTTCCAGCGTTTTGGCAAGCTCGCGGCCCTCTATCGTTTTGCCGTTCGCCGTTATCTGCACATCGTTGGTTCCCATGCGCATCAGATATCGGAACATCGACTTTTCGTCCTTGATGTACTCCTCCTTCTTTCCGCGTTTTACTTTGTAAAGCGGCGGCTGCGCAATGTAAACATGACCGTTTTCGACCAGAGACGGCATCTGCCGGTAAAAGAACGTAAGCAGCAGCGTACGGATGTGGCTGCCGTCAACGTCGGCGTCCGTCATGAGGCAAATTTTGTGATAACGCAGTTTGTTTACGTCAAAATCGTCCTTGCCGATACCGGTTCCGAGTGCGGTGATCAATGCCTTGATCTCGCCGTGGCCGAGCATTTTGTCAAAACGCGCTTTTTCGACGTTAAGAATTTTACCCTTGAGCGGCAAAACAGCCTGGTTCTTTCGGTCACGGCCCTGTTTTGCCGAACCGCCAGCTGAATCGCCCTCAACCAAATAAAGCTCGGACAGCGCCGGGTCTTTTTCCTGACAATCGGCGAGCTTTCCGGGCAGTGTCGATGTGCCGAGAGCACTTTTGCGAACGATCTCTCGAGCCTTTCGCGCGGCTTCGCGGGCACGTGCCGCATCGACGGCTTTGCCAACGATCTTTTTGGCAACGTTCGGATTTTGCTCGAAAAATTCGCCAAGCTTTTCGTTTAGAAATGATTCGACCGGACCTTTTACGGGCGAGTTGAGCTTGCCCTTGGTTTGTCCTTCGAACTGCGGCTGCGGAATTTTTACGCTTATCACGGCGACCAGGCCTTCGCGAACGTCGTCGCCGGTCAGCGTCGTTTTTGCGTTTTTCATCATGCCCGAGCTTTCGGCGTAGTTGTTGATCGTGCGGGTGATCGCCCCGCGAAAGCCGGATAAATGTGTTCCACCGTCAACCGTGTTGATGTTGTTGGCGAACGAAAAGATCTTCTCGTCGTAGCTGTCGTTATATTGCATCGACACCTCGATCGAAAGCTCATCCGAAACCTGTTCGAAATAAAGCGGCTCGTCATGCAGCGGACTCTTATTCTTGTTCAGGTGTTTCACAAACTCCGCAATGCCGCCCTTGTAATAAAACTCGTGCGATTTTTCGGGCTCTTCGCGTTCGTCCTTTATAAAAATGCGAATACCCTTATTCAAAAAGGCCTTTTCGCGAAGTCTCTCGGACAATTTTTCAAAGCTGTAGATCGTACTTTCGAAAATATCCGGATCGGGTTTGAACGTGATCTTCGTGCCGCGCTTGGTGGTCGTACCTGTTTCCTTCAGCGGCGCGACCGGGATTCCGACCTGAAATTCCATTTCATGGGTTTTACCGTCACGCCAAACCTCAAGCTTTAGCCATTCGGACAAAAAGTTAACGCACGAAACGCCAACGCCGTGCAGCCCGCCAGAAACTTTGTACGAGTTTGAGTCGAACTTGCCGCCAGCATGCAGCACGGTGAGAACAACCTCGGCCGCAGAGCGGCCTTCCTGTTTGTGAATGCCCACGGGGATGCCGCGTCCGTTATCCACGACCGTTATCGAGTTGTCCATGTGGATAGCGACCTCGATGGTGTCGCAGTAACCGGCAAGGGCTTCGTCAACCGAGTTGTCGACGACCTCGTAAACCAAATGGTGGAGACCGATCTCGCCGGTAGAGCCGATGTACATTGCGGGCCGCTTGCGCACCGCATCGCGCCCCTCGAGAACCGTGATCGCATCCGCTCCATATTCAATCTTTGCTTTAGCCAATTTAATAACCTCTTATTTAAATAATTCTCGCCATTCGCGACCAATTTTTTCGAATTGTGGACTTAAGAAAGGCGAGGCCTGTAAGTGTAAAATTTCCCAAGTAAATCAAAGAATTATTATAGCAAATTTTCGGCGATAAAGACAGCCCGGAAAGGCAATAAAAATCTTTATTTTAGGCCGATTTTGCGTGACCGTTCTCGATATGAAAAACCGCCGCGTTTTGACCGAATTGTTCGACAAAACCTTCCTTCGATGTGGTGACAAAAGTTTGGGTCTTATCGTTCAGATACTCGAGCAGCTGACCCACGCGTTTGTAGTCGAGTTCGGCGTCGATATCATCGAGCAAAAACAGCGGATATTCGCCGCGCGTGGCGTGGTAAACAGAGATATTGGCCAGCTGCAGCGCGAGCAGAGCGCTTCGCTGCTGGCCGGCCGAGCCGAATTTTCGCAGATCGTGCCCGTCAAACAAGATCTCCAGATCGTCGCGGTGCGTCCCGATCAGCGAGTGTCCGGCGACGACCTCGGCCTGAACGCGAAGCTTCAGCCGTTCGGCGATGAGATTTTCATAATCCGAAAGGTCGCCTTTGCCTTCAAGCGCAGAGAGGTAACGAATCGCGAGCTCTTCGCGGCCGAAGAGCTTTTTTTCCAAAACTTCGTTCAGCCGCTCAACAAAGCGTATCCGCCCGCGATGTATGCGTGCCGCAAGAGCCGAAAGCTGTTCATTCCAGGGCTGGAGGATTTCTGCTGTTTTTTCCAGCGAATATTCCTTGTCCCGCGCCGACTGCAGAAGGGCGTTCTTTTGTTTAATTACACGGTTGTAATCGGCAAATGTCTGGGTAAACGGAGGATGCAGCGAGACAATGCCCGCGTCGAGAAATCGGCGTCGCGCATCTGGGTGGCCGCGTACGATCTCAAGCTCGTCGGAGTTAAATATTACGGCGTGAAGCTGACCTAGATAGTTTGCAAGCGTTTCCTTCTTGCTATTTACCGCGAGAGACTTTATATTACCTTGTATAGCCACCTGCAGATCGCGGTGGATCTCTTCTGACTCGCGGACGCGTCCGCGGACAATTGCCAAATCATTACCAAATCTGATCGCTTCCTGCAGTCTTGCTGTACGAAACGATTTTGTTGTCGCAAGCACATAAATTGCTTCGAACCAGTTGGTCTTTCCCTGGCCGTTGTCGCCAAAGAGAATATTGAGTCCTGCTCCCCACGATATTTGATCGCTCAAATTGCGGAAATCCTTTGTGTTCAGCGATTCGAGCTGCATAAGGAAATTTTAGCACGCCGCTTGAGGTTAGCGCCTGACGCGGAAACGAGTTTGGACGCGTGGTTTCGCATGCAACGCGATATCCGGAAAAGGCAACAAAAACCTTCTGCTCATTTTCTGGATAAATCCATCATTAGCAATTTATTTAAATTAGAGGGTGTTAAACACCTTTTAACATCTTAGCAAGCTCCTTTCGGGTACAATAATGCGAGTAATTTTAATTGTTCTTCTTACAGTAGTTTTTTGTCTTTCGGCTTATGGGCAGCAAAGCCTCAGAGAGGGTTCGACCGCGCCTGAGTTTATGGCGCCCGCCATGAACGGCCAGGTTTTTGACCTTAACCAGCTGCATGGAAAGGTTGTTGTCGTCACTTTCTGGTCAACACGCTGCGCCATCTGCCACAGCGAGATACCTAAGCTCAACAAGCTTGCCGACAAGTACCGTGACAAAGGCGTGGTATTCCTGGCACTGACGACCGACAACGAGTCGAAGGTTGACGCCTACCTGAAAAGCAATCCGTTCAACTTCAACATTTTGCCGAATAGTTTCGGCATCGTGCTGCAATACGCAGATCGCGACCGCCAGGGAAATATCGATATCGGTTTTCCGGCGCACTTTCTCGTAAATCAAAACGGCCAGATCGAGATGAAAGACAGCGGCTGGGACAAGACGCCAGAGCTGGAATCGAAGATCGCAAGGCTCGTTTCGCAGGGATCTAATAGCACCGGAACCGCCGGACAAAGATAAAAACACAAAATATTAGGTTTTTAGGGGCGCGATAGTTATACAGCTTTCGTGCCCTTCTGCTTCTTGATCTTGGCTTTTGGTTTTTCGATAAGACGAGAACTTTCTCGCAAAGCCCAAAAACCAAATACCCAAGACCGATCCGCATTCCGCAACGCGCAATTGAGTTGTTTATATCACGGTTTTGCGGTATATTTTCAATTCGCCGCGTTTGCGGAGAGGTAGCCTAATTGGTAAGGCAGTAGTCTTGAAAACTACCGCGGGAAACCGCTTGCAGGTTCGAGTCCTGTCCTCTCCGCCATTTTGATTTTGGTTCCTTGATTTGGGATTTTGGATATGTCCAGAATCCCAAATTTTATTTGGACTAAAAGAAGATGAACCTGTCGAGACTGCTTTTGATCCATGCCATCATCGTGTTTGCCGCCGGCTTTGCTCTGATCGTTGCGCCTGGCATGATCCCCGCCGTTGTAGGTGTTCGCATCGACCCAGGCGCTTACCTGATCTGCTATCTGCTTGGCGCTGCCGAATTGAGCATCGGAGTGTTGTCGCTGTATGGCAGTTCACCGCGCAAGACCGATTCATTGAGTGTTATCGTCCTAACTATCATCGTCTTTCATGTGTCATCGGCAATTGTCGAGATCCTTGCATTCGCTCACGGCATTAGCGAAATGATCTGGATCAACGTTGCGGTTCGTGTACTTGCTGTTGTCCTGTTTGTTTATTACGGCATTTACAAAAGTCCGGCGAAAAACCGATCTGTCTAAAATTTTTGTACTCTCAACACTTTTTCTTGATTTCGATTTTGGTTTTGATATAGCCTAGTAAGGAAATGAATGATTATTCATTCATAATGTGATCTATCGCGGCTAACCGCCACCCCAGATCCACTATCGAGATGTCACGTCCAGTCAATGCGGTCAAAGTTCCGGTGCGAGTCGCCATATCAGACAAACGCGAAGCGATCCTTCGCGCGGCGATAAAGGTTTTTGCGCGAAAGGGCTACTTTAATTCAAAGGTTGCGGATATCGCCGGAGAAGCGGGCATTGCGGACGGCACGGTTTATCTCTATTTCAAGAGTAAGGACGAGATACTGCATTCGATCTTTGACCGGGCAATGGCGGAGTTTATCGAAGACGGGCGCAAGGAGCTCGAAAACATCGAGTACCCGGCCGAAAGGTTAAGAAAGATCGCTGAACTTCATTTGGAAAAGCTGGGAGCGGATCGTGATCTGGCAGTCGTTTTTCAGGTTGAGCTTCGCGGATCTACAAAGTTTATGCAGGAGTTTTCGGCGGCGGGTTTCGCCGAATATCTCGACATAATTCGCCAGACGATCGAGAATGGACAAAAAAACGGTGCATTTCGGACAGATCTCAAACCGATCGTCGGAGCAAAGATACTGTACGGAGCGATCGACGAAATGGTTACGAACTGGATCTTGTCCAAAAAGGCGTATGCACTTGCTCCGATGGCGGACGAAGTGATGAAAGTTTTTCTCGGAGGCCTGATCAAAACATGACAGCGGATGTCTTTGAGAAACACAAAACCAAAAGAGCGTTTGAGGGCCGCGGTGACGCCCTTTTTGAAGACGAACCGCAAACGCTCGCCCAACTCGTTTACCGGGCGGCCGCAAAACGCGACAGGCCTGACGCATTGAATTTTAAGAGCGACGGAAAATGGAGAAATATTTCGTCAAAGGAGATGCTTTCGCGGGCTGAGAATATCGCTCTAGGACTTTACTCGCTGGGCCTAAGGAAAGGAGACCGCGCGGCGATACTTGCCGCAAATTCACCCGAATGGACCCTTGCCGATGCCGGTTGCCAATTCTCCGGCATTATCGACGTTCCGATCTATACTACGCTCGCGCCGGCGTCCGTTCAGTATATCCTCAATGACTCCGGAACGCGGCTTTTCTTTATCCAAAATAGTGAAGTTTATGAACGCCTCCGGGATATTCTCAGCGAGTGCCGCTCAATTGAAAAGCTAGTTCTCTTTGAAGGAGATAGCGTCGACGCCGAGAACGCTATATCGCTTGGCGAGCTCGAAGATCTCGGAACGAAAGTACGAGCCGAAACGCCTGAGCTGATGGCCGAAATTTCCGCAGCCGTCCAGCCACACGATGTTGCAACGCTGATCTACACAAGCGGCACGACCGGCGAGCCAAAGGGCGTTATGCTCTCGCATACAAATATCATCTCAAACGTCATCGACGCGGGCGAGAAATATAATTTTGCGGGTGACGACATCTCGCTTTCGGTGCTTCCGCTGTCTCATATATTCGAGCGGACCGGTATGTATCTTTATATCCTGAACGGCATGGCGGTTTACTACGCCGAATCGATCGAGAAAGTGCCGGAAAATTTGCAGGAGGTGCGGCCGACGCTGTTTATCGGTGTGCCGCGAATTTTTGAAAAGGTTTACGCTCGTGCAAGACTCAAAGCGGCGCAATCGAGCCGGCTGCGCGAATCAATCTTTGATTGGGCAATAGAAGTTGCAAAGGATCATGCGTACAGGATCGAGACCGAACAGAAGATCCCGGCCGCTCTGGCGGCAAAGCATAGCATTGCAGACCGGCTTGTGTATTCGAAGCTGCGCGAATTCTTTGGCGGACGACTTCGGTTTTGCGTAACTGGCGGAGCTGCCCTATCCGACGACATTTGGCTGATATTTACCGGTTCCGGTGTGAGGATAATGCAGGGCTACGGACTCACCGAAACGTCGCCCGTTATTTCATCGAATAATCCGTCCTTCACCCGACTGGGAACGGTCGGGAAACCGATACGAAACGTAGGCGTGCGGGTTGCGGCCGACGGCGAGATCGAGGTCAAAGGACCCGGCGTGATGCTCGGCTATTACAAGAAAGATAACGCCACGCGGGACGCCTTCACATCGGATGGCTGGTTCCGAACGGGCGACATCGGTACGCTTGACGCAGACGGCTTTTTGACTATCACGGACAGAAAAAAGGAACTGTTCAAAACATCCGGAGGAAAATACATCGCGCCTTCACCGATCGAGCAGATGATAAGAGCGTCGCGGTTTGTCAGTCAGGCCGTTCTGGTCGGCAACGAGCGCAAATTCCCCGCCGCACTTATCGTGCCCAATTTCGAACAGCTTGAATCGTACGCTCATCTTAAAGGCCTCGCTCTAAAAACTCCGCGCGAGTTTTGTGACAGCCCGCGCATCGTCAACCTTATCGAGCGACAAGTTGCAGCGCTAACGGAAAATCTTTCCCATTATGAAAAAGTGAAAAAGATCGTTCTGCTCGAAAATGAGCTGACCGTCGAAGGCGGCGAGCTGACACCGACATTAAAAGTAAAACGCCGGGTGATCGACGAAAAATACAAGAGCGTAATAGATAAAATTT
>DATJGV010000114.1:0-6786 GCA_035494575.1 Pyrinomonadaceae bacterium
GTCAACACCGTAGCCGGTATCGTTACGAAACGCAGGGTTGCCGAACCGTGTATTGACCGGGTGCATCAGCATGCGGAGCGCCCACGTGTCGTTTCTGGGGTTGTCGGCATTGCGACGATCTACGTGTTCAAGCGTAAAGAAATGCCCGACCTCGTGCGCCAGGTCATTCGCAAGGTAATGAACATCGGCGCTGCGATTAAAGCCGGGAATCTGATCCGCGAGGATTATTCCCGGATTCGGCGTGCCGAAAGCAACCGAATTCGGCCGGCTAAAACCAAGACCTAAAACGCCGGGGCTGCCCGCAATAAAGATCTGATTGATAAAATAGGCGTTGATCGTATTCGGGACGAAGCTCGTGTTCAACAACGTGTTGATCTCGGCCTGCCACGCCGCGACTCCCGCATTTGCAAAGTTAACCGCGTCATTCTGGATCGCCGACACCGTAAAATCTACGCCGCAAGGCCGCCATATCGCCTTGACCGTGTCCATTATCGTCGCTACGTTAGCCGCACTGGCGATACCGGCTCCGCCGCCCGCGCCGCTTATAGTGACGTTATGCGGCGTAATATTGACGTTAAGACGTGCAAAAACCCAGACGCTCAATTCGCCGATGATCGGGCCGGAGTTACTGCCGTGCCTGATCTGCACACGGGCGATATTAGGAGTGGCTCCGGCTCCGCCGGAAACGCCGGTGATCTGGACGAACATATCGTGAGTTGGTGTCATCGGGTCGAGGCCGGTTCCCATCGTGCCGCACGTCATCGTCCCGGTCGCGCTGCTTGTGACAAACAACGGTGCAGCGTCATCGACCTTTTCGCGCGTAACCTTTACAAATACCGTGTCGCCCTGCATGACCCCGACAACGAAGCCGTGATCGTTCGTCGCGGCGTTGTTGCCACCCGGCGCGTTGCGAAACCATCCTCGGTTATCCAGATCAGGGAATGTTAATAACGGTATTCCGGTGACGCCGCGGCTAAAGCGGATCGGGACGATTCTCTGTGTCTTGTAAACCTCGTGCGGAAACGGCATATCGACTTATTCTCCAAATTTCGTCTGCAACTGAGTGCGAGTGAGATTTCCGATCACGCCATCGGCATCAAGATCGCTGTCAGCCTGAAGGTTCGACGTAGCATTATCCGTCAATTTGCCAACCTGTCCGTCGATGCCGCCAAGTTCGTAACCCAGAAGACTCAGCCGACGCTGGGCTCCTTTCGTCGTTGTTCGCGGTTCGATGGTGCGGCGAACCGTGATCGGATAAACGGTATCGAGAATTGTTAGATTTGCCGTTGTTCCCGACGGTATTTGCAAGTCGACGCTGCCGTCAGCAGCTGTTGTGCCATTAGCATTGACGCCCGGCGCGGCGACGGCGACCGTGAACGGGACGCCTGCGATAGCGCGCTCGGCGTCGGTTCCGCCGGTGCCGGGAAAAACCTGAAATATCACCTTGACCTGCCGCAGCACAAGCGTGTTGCCGGTTCCGGTGCCGCTTGCTGTTTTAGCAACACTTGCCATAAATAACCATTACTCCCAATCGTGCAGCTCCCTAAGCTTGTTCCTGGTCGCACTGTCGGCGTGGCCCGTCTCGGGTAAGCCGTAATGTTTCTGAAAACTGCTGATGGCCTGCTCGGTCATCGGCCCTACTATTCCGTCAACCTTTCCGCAATCGAAACCCAGATTATTAAGCCGCGCCTGAACGCCGCTTGCCTCTTCTACCGGATCCAGGTGCCCAAGATCCATCTTGAAAATTCCGACAATGTTCTTGTTTTCGCCCTCGCCCGGATACAGCACAAGTTCTGCGGATGTATCGTCGGGTTGTATAATTTGCTCGATTTTACCGCTGCCATCCGTCGTGCCGTTGAACGTAGCTGAACCGACCTTAAGGTCGTATTTCATATTGGCGAACGGCTTGTCTTCGTCGTTTTTTACAACCAGGCGAAGTTTTACCGGGTGCGGTTCGATGACAAAATTATGCGTCTGCTCGGTTGGTTTCGGAACTTCCTTCACCTCATGATCCGGAATGACGATCACATCCCCGGGAAAAATGATATTCGGATTGGGACGTTTCTGTTTGAATGCCGCATTTTCACCGTAATCGTAAATGATACGGTAATCGTTAAAGCCGTATTTCTTTGCGATACTCGATAGGCACTCGCCTTGTTTAACTTTGTGGTTCTGTGGCATATCTCTAAACCGCTTATCCTTCCTGCCAGGTCTTTCCGTCTAATCTCGGGAAGGTGACCTTGCAGCTTCCCGGATCGATATTATCCACACGTGCGAAGCCATTCTCGTCCAGCGTTCCTTCGTCAAGCGTCGTTCCGTCGGGTAACGTCACCCTGTAACGTTCGCCCGGGACAGGATTTCCCTCATTGTCCTTTAGAACGATCTCGATCCAGGATTTCTTGTCCTCATTCTTTTCCGAGTTCGGCTTATGAGACGGATGCTTGTAGCTGGGTATCTTCCATCCCGGTGTTCGAGCGACCTCCTGCTTGTAAGTTGGCGCATCGCTTCCAGGATCGGCATTGTCCGCTGTGTTGGCCACATCCGGGTCTTCCGGCGATACGCAGTTTTGCGAGGATCCTGTACCGGCCGATCCGCCGCTGTTGATCATGACCAACGGTGAACCCACGATCGTAACACCGGCGGGGCTGATGTCGACGAAATTGCCGCCGACCTTAAGCGAGATCTGCATACCAGCTTCAAGGATCAGTTTCATCCCTGCTTTGATATAAACTTCCTGGCCAGCTTCTTCGTAATGATTTTGCCCGATCTTCTCGATCAAATTCGTGCCGACTTCATGCGAAACCGAAGTATCGGTCTTGAATGCGATCTTGCCTTGCACGTGTCGATGATAATCGCGCTCGATCTTTACCTTCTTATCACGCTTGATGATGACGTGAGAGTCGCGATCGATCTGTTCCCGCTTGTCGCGATAAACCTTCAAGTGACGGTCGTTTCCGATAAATTCGCGGCGATCATTCTTGACACGGATATCCTGGTCTTTTTCGGCGTGAACAAAGATCTGCTCGCTGCCTTTCTTGTCTTCGAAACGGAACTCGTTAAACCCGCCGCCGCCTTTGGTCGAGTTCGACTTGATCGTTGATTTTGTCTTCTCGTCGGGCAGCTTGTACGGCGGCATGGCGGTCGGGTTATAAACGCACCCGGTAATTATCGGCTGGTCGGGATCGCCCTCGAGAAAGTGTACTATTACCTCCATTCCCACGCGCGGAATGAAGATCGAACCCCAATTATTTGCGGCCCAAGATTGAGCCACGCGCATCCAGCATGAGCTGTCCGCATCGGCCTGCGCTTCTCGATCCCAGTTCAATTCGACCTTTACACGCCCGTATTTGTCCGTGTAGATCTCTTCGCCGGCAGGACCGACAACGTATCCGGTCTGGCTGCCATGGATTACAGGCTTGGAGGTCTTGCGTTCGGGCCTGAATGGCGTAGTACCCGCGCCGTATGCGATACACTCAAACGTATTTCTGTAGGCATCGGCCCGCGGCTCGCCGCTCGTGTAAGACGGGGTTTGAACCGCCGAGTGCGTGATCGTCGTCAGCACATACTCGCCATTCACGTCGTCTACAGGATGGTTAAAGATCTTAAATCGGTGACCCGCGGTCATCGAACAGCAGTCCGATTCGCCAATGCTTGTTTTGTACCGCGAATCGAGCGTCTCCATTGCATTCTGCGCTGTTGTCTTGTTGTCGGTGAAGATGTTGTTGAGGTCCTCGGGCGTATCGCCGTTCGACGATGAAATGCCGTCATACTTTCGCGCGTAGCCGCCGGGAAAATCGTAAACCTCGATCTGTTTATTGATACCCAGGTCAAACTGCGAGGTCAGCGACGCTTCGAGCTTTTTGCCGGGATATTGAAAGTTGTGGTCCCAAAAAGTCACCTTGCCCGCTCGAAGCGCATAGTCGGTCTCCCATCGCAGGATCTTGGCTACGAATTGCCCTTCTTGGTAATCCACAAAATACGGAATTTCGTTTTTCGATGGGCACATCTGATGCGCGTCGGGAGCGTCGGCAATAATCAATTTGTGTGCGCCGTCGGCGTGGACGAAATAATAATAAATTCCTTCTTCCTCCATCAGCCGCGACGCAAAATCGAAATCGGATTCGCGATACTGCACACAGTAATTTCGAGGTTTATATTCGCGTTTCATTTGAATATTGACCTCAAAACCGTCAAATACAGCCTTAAGAATATCGGGCACTGTCTTGTGCTGAAATATCCTGCTTTGCGAATTTTGCGTCAGTACCCAAACAACGGGCACGATCTGCATATGATAAAAAGTGAACCTTGTGTCGCGTCGCCCTTGCGAAAAACGCGAGATCATTCCGCTGAACGTCCTCAGCGTGTCATCGGACTGGGTAAGCTCGATGGTCGCGCTTTGTCCGATCAGTTTTTTCGGATCGATGATGGTCGGCTTTGACCCCGGGTCATCCTCCTCATGAACAAGAACGGCTTCAATTGCGTAGAGCCTTGAAAGCCCCTCGGTGACCGAGAAGCTTTCAAGAAGCAAATAATCCTCGTCGAGAGGAGTTGTTATCCTCAACAGCCTGCCTTCTTGTGTTGTTTTATCTGCCATTCGCTCCACTCACAACAATTTAACTAATGTCGTAAACAAAATTTTCGTTGTCGCCGACCGCAACGTGGACCTTTTTGATCCCTTCGCCGCTTGCCATTCGGGAGAGAACCTCTCCGCTCATTTCCGGCAGCAGCGTTCCGGTCAGAATGTTGTAAACATTCCTCGCGCCGCTGTCCACATCCGTACAGCGTTTCGCAACCGTATCTATGACGGAGTCATCGTACGAAAATTGCGCATTATGATTGTCGGAAATTCGATTTTTGATCTTTCCGAGCTGCAGTTTGATGATAAGACGAAGGATCTGGTCCGAGATCGGGTAGTATGGCACTGTGACCATGCGGCCCAGCAAGGCGGGTTTGAACGCCTTTACAAGCTCGGGTTTGACCGCTTCTACCAACCCTTCGGGACTAGGCATCGTATCGGGATCGGCGCAAAGCTTCATTATCGTGTCGGTTCCGACATTCGACGTGAGCAGGATGATGCAGTTTTTGAAGTCGATCTCGCGGCCTTCACCATCTTCTAAAACACCCTTGTCGAACACCTGGAAGAAAAGCTCCATCACGTCGGGATGCGCCTTTTCAACCTCGTCGAGCAGCACAACCGAATACGGTTTGCGTCGGACGGCCTCAGTCAACACGCCGCCTTCGCCGTAACCGACGTATCCCGGAGGCGAACCTTTCAGGCTTGAAACGGTGTGGGCTTCCTGATATTCGCTCATGTTTATCGAGATCAGGTTGCGTTCACCGCCGTAGAGCGATTCGGCAAGAGCAAGAGCAGTTTCAGTCTTGCCGACGCCGGATGTTCCTACAAGCAGGAACACGCCGATCGGACGTTTTGGATCGGTCAGACCGGCACGCGACGTTCTGATGCGCTGCGAGATGGCTTCGAGAGCATGGTCTTGCCCCAGAACTCGTTCGCGAAGAGTTGTCGAAAGATTCAACACGGCGTTTATCTCGTCCGCAACCATTTTTCCGATCGGAATTCCCGTCCAACCCGAGATGATCTCAGCAACGGATTGTCCATTGACCACGGGCTGCATCAACGGCGTCTCACCCTGAACCTCTTTAAGCTCGGCGTTCAAACGCTTTAATTCCTTTTTCAGGAATTCGGTATCGACGGGTTTGGCTGCCTCGGGTGCCGTTGCTGCCGCGGTCGCCGATGTTTCATCAACTGCAGTTTCAGCACCTGCGCTCATCGCTGCGGCTGCGGCTGTTTCGGCTGGGGCGGCTTCACCGGCAGTTGTTTCCGTCGCAACCGCCGATGCTCCGTCGCCGTTCGTGCTTCCCTTACCGTTCTTGCCTGCCAGCTTGGCGTCGAGACGCGTCATTTCGAGCTTGATCCGTATATTTCTGATCTGTTCGGTCAGATCTTTTTCCTTTGTCCACTGCTCATTCAATTTTGCAAGTTCGGCTTCGGTTTCGGCTCGTTTCCCTTTGAGCTCCTCAAGCCGCGTGTCGTGCTCGGCTCCCGTCACTTGCTCGCGTTCGAGAGCGTCGATTTCGGATGAAAGATTTTGAATGTGGCGTGTCGCGTCTTCGATCGATGCGGGTGTCGCGCCTTGGCCGATCGCCACTTTCGCACACGCCGTGTCCAGAACCGAAACGCTTTTATCTGGAAGCTGCCGGCCGGTAATATATCTGTTCGACAATTTAACGCATTCGACGATCGCCTCATCCAAAATGCGGACACTGTGATGTTCTTCCATCTTGTCGGCGATCCCGCGCATCATCGCAATGGCTTTTTCCTCATCTGGTTCTTCGACCTTTACGACCTGAAAGCGTCGCGCTAAAGCCGCGTCTTTCTCAAAATATTTCTTGTATTCAGCCCAGGTTGTCGCGGCAATAGTTCGCAGCTCACCGCGGGCGAGCGCGGGTTTCAGCAAATTCGCCGCGTCATTTTGTCCGGCCTGACCCCCGGCTCCGATCATCGTATGGGCCTCGTCAATGAACATAATGATCGGCTGCGGCGATGATTTCACTTCGTCGATCACGGATTTAAGACGATTTTCAAATTCACCTTTTATGCCCGCACCGGCCTGCAGCAAACCGAGGTCGAGACTGCGGACCGCAACATTTTTAAGCGGTTCAGGCACATCGCCCTGCGCGATGCGGAGAGCAAAGCCTTCGACCACTGCGGTCTTACCGACGCCGGCCTCGCCGGTCAGGATCGGGTTATTCTGCCGACGGCGAGTT
>DATJGV010000115.1:0-8830 GCA_035494575.1 Pyrinomonadaceae bacterium
TTTCCCGGCAGAAGTTCGAATTATCAAGTCGGTTCAAACCTTCGACGGTACGGGATCCTCTTCGACATTCTTCCACTTCACGACGACTAATCTAACGGCAACATCGTTCGACCTTAGGGACTTTAGTGGGGACAATCCGCCACTGGACACCTTTGACGATGCCACGATCACGACGTTTGGAAATACGATCACAGTTACTGAGGGTGCTACTGCTGGATGGTCACTCGATTCCATCAATTGCTCAATTGTTGCTAACGGCGGTGCAACCGTTGGAACTACATCGACAAGCGGCAGCACGGCTTCGATCGTCCTTGATGAAGGCAACCTTGCAACCTGCACGTTCAACAACCTCCAGACGCACGTAACTGCGGCGACTGCGACGGTTAGCGGCCGTGTGCTGAACCGGTACGGACAGGGCATTCGTGGTGCTTATGTGAGGGCGTACGACGCCAACACAGGCGTTACCAAGACCGTTATGACCAATATGTTCGGTTTCTACTCGATCAGCGGTTTGGATGTCAGCCACTTCTTTATCATGGACGCAAGTGCCAAGGGCTACACCTTCACAAGCGGCCAGCAGGCGTTCTCGCTTGACAGCGATATGAGTGGAGTGAACATCATAGCCAACTAACCTGGGATAACTCAGAAGGACCTGTCGCAAGCTGTTGCGGCCGGTGAGATAATTCGGCGGGCGATAGATCGTCCGCCTTTTTTTGTTTTTTGAGGGGCCATGGAATGAAAGGTCAGGTCGTATGGCATCAGAAACCTAAACTTTCGCCATTCGTGTTTATTCGTTGCTAAAGGTCGGATCTTCCCGATAATTGGGCGATACGGCCCGACATCACCCATCGGCTTGGTGGGGTCCCGTTTGTATTACCACCGACTGGGGGTTTTGTATTAAACGCAAGCGATGCGGCAATGATCGCAATATCGACAGCCTCTTGTCCTGTTTCAGCGGGCTGCCTTCGTTCGTTAAACCGCGAGATAAAACCTGTGTCGAGCTTACCGTCAATGAATTCCCGGTCCTGCATGACCTCCCGGAAGAACGGCAGCGTCGTCTTGATCCCGCCGATCGCATATTCGGCAAGAGCCCGCTGCATTATACCTATCGCTTCTAACCGGTTCCGGCCGTGTACCGCAAATTTGGAGATCATCGGGTCGTAATAGATCGAAACTTCGGCTCCCTGGTAAACGCCTCCGTCGTCGCGAACGCCGGGACCTTGCGGTATCTTCAACCGGGTGATCCTGCCAGGCGAAGGCAGAAAATTATTTTCCGGATCTTCGGCATAAATGCGGCATTCAATGGCATGGCCATTCCAATGAACATCCTCCTGAGAAAAAGACAGTTTCTCGCCAGACGCTACGTTTATCTGCTCGCGAACCAGATCGATTCCCGTGACAAGCTCGGTTACGGGATGCTCGACCTGAAGCCGCGTATTCATTTCCAGGAAATAGAACGAGCGATCGAGATCGGAGACGAGAAATTCAACCGTGCCCGCACCGACGTAGTTGACCGCTTGGGCTACCTGAACGGCGCAGGCTCCCATTTCAGCTCGCATCCCGGCCGAATTGATCGGCGACGGGCATTCTTCGATCACCTTTTGATGACGCCGCTGGATCGAGCATTCGCGTTCTCCAAGATGGACGTGGTTGCCGTGCGAGTCCGAAAAAACCTGAATCTCAATATGCCGCGGACGGACAATGGCCTTTTCGATATAGACCGCGTCATCGCCAAAACTGGAACGAGCCTCCGACTGAGCGGTTTCAAGTGCGGATCTTAGCTGATCTTCCGATTCGACCAGCCGCATTCCCTTTCCGCCGCCGCCTGCAGACGCTTTTAACATTACCGGATAACCAAATTTGGCCACGGTTTCTTTTGCCTGCTCGTATGATCTCAGCGGCTCAGTCGTACCTGGAACAACCGGCACGCCGGACTCGATCGCAATTTTTCTCGCAGAGATCTTCCCGCCCATTGCCTCCATCGCGTCAGGCGGAGGCCCGATAAAAACAAGTCCGGCCTTTGTCGTCTGCCGCACAAATTCTGAGTTCTCCGATAAAAATCCGTAGCCGGGATGAATTGCTTCTGCACCGGAACGTTTTGCCGCTTCGATGATCTTTTCACCGCGAAGATAGCTCTCACTCGACACCGCTGGGCCGATATGATACGCCTCATCGGCCATTCGAACGTGCAAGGCGTCTTTGTCCGCGTCCGAGTATACGGCGATAGTGCCGATCTTCATCTCGCGACAGGCGCGGATGATGCGGCATGCAATTTCACCACGATTCGCGATGAGGATCTTTTTGAACATACATTTTGGTAAGATAAAATCTCCTCCCTGATCAGGAGGGGTGTCGGGCTGGAAAAATCCAAAAGATCTAAACGAGCATTGAATTTCCCTGATTTCTCGGGTCGTATCGAATTGCGACCTTTGCGCCCGGCGCGTAATTCAACGGCTTGCGGCGCTGTTCGTCGTTCAGCAGTTCCGACGACTCAAAATCCACGCCGTTGAGCGTGTAAACATAGAACGCGATCTCGTCGCCATTCGCCTTGGTCTCGTTGTCGACAATAATTCCGTCTGTTATGCGGCCATGAGCCATCAGAAATGCCTTACGGTCAGCATCAGTGACTTTTGAATTTCGCTTAAATATGCTGAAAAGTCCCATATTTAATCAACTTCGAGAGGAGGTTTGCTGAAACGTGCCCGCAGCTTATTGATCGCGCCAAGGACTGCCGGACGTTGAATGATCCTTGCTTCAAGCGGACGCATTCCGGGAATGTCGAGCATGATGATACCGAGCAGGATAGTCAAAATTCCCTGCCCGGGGACGCCCGGGAGCGACAGCACGATCCCCAATAAAATGAGAACGACGCCAAGGACGTTTTTGAGAATAACCGCTCCCCAACGTACTAGCCACGGGCTGTTCGGCAGAAAATCACGTTCATAATGGGTGCTGAAATAATTAGGGGGAATTTTTACCATCACCAGCGCGAGAGATCCAAAACTAAAGGCAAGCGAAGCAACGAACATCACTACACCCAGCAAAATGTTGCCGAGAGTAAGTGATTCCCAAAATCCGGTCAGCGACACCATAAAACAAAAATACAAACCGCGTAAATTAATGTACACGAACCGGCCAGACTCTTAATTTGCCGCCTCCATCTTTCGAAACTCGACCCAGATAAAATACATCCGATGAACCATCGTCCAAACGGAGCCGACCGCAAGAACCCATAGAACTTCGGGCATTCGATTGGCAAAGTAGCTCGACGAATTCCAATCCCATGTCGAAAGCGCACCGATGATCAAAAGCACTACGCGTTCCGGCCGCTGCAGGAACCCCACGTGAGCCCCGACTCCGAGCGCTTCGGAACGTGCGGTAGTATAGCTGACCATAACGGAACCCATCAATCCGATCCCGGCAAGCGTCACATTCAGAAGTGAATGCTGCGGCGAATTTCCCGCATAAAAAACCATTATCCCGATGAAAACGACCATGTCCGACAACCTGTCCAGTGAAGAATCGAGAAAGCTGCCAAATTTGGTAACGTTGCCTGTCAGACGCGCGACGTTACCGTCCAGCATATCGAACAGGTTTGCGATAATCAGAACGATTCCGGCCCAGAAAAAATAACCAAAACCGAAAAGCACACCGCAGCCGATGTTTATACAAACGCCGATCGTCGTGAGAATGTTCGGATGAACTCCAAGCGACGCAAGGCCGCGCACCATCGCGTTGATAATGCGCATTGCGCCCCGTCCTATGCTTGCTCCAAACATAACCAGTATGCACCGGCAGACGCAGTTGGCAGGATGGCGACTGCCAACCGCCGCTGCCTTCTGCCGCTGTTTTATTCTTGTTCGTGAATTGTCGTCAATCGGCTGATCTCAAAATTTCGCCAGCCGTTTGGGGTTTTGACCTTCGCCTGATCGCCTTCTTCCTTGCCCATCAACGCCTGTCCGATCGGCGAAACCGTCGAGATCAGACCCTTTTCCGGATCGCTTTCTTCCGATGAGACAAGGCGATATGTTATCTTTTCGTCGCGGTCAAGATCGTAAAGAACCACGCTCGAACCATACGCCACTCGGTCCGTCGGGATCTTTGATAGATCGATGGATTTGACCTCAATAAGGCGTTCGTGTATCTGGCGAATACGCGCCTGAACGATCGATTGTCGTTCCATCGCAGCCTTATATTCCGCGTTTTCGCGCAAATCGCCAAATTCGCGAGCTTTCTGGATCTCCTTTGGAAGCTTGAAATGCAGCTCATCTTCCAAAAGGTCCAACTCGTCCTGCAACTTTTTTCTGACTTCTTCCATAAATAGAGTTGGCAGTAGGCTGTCAGCAGTGTGCAGTCAGAGAACCAACCACATCGCTACCGACATCACCGCATTATAACTTTGTCTCCTTTGGAGCAGCGAATGAAATGCCGATGTCGCGTGCCGTCCGCACAAGCTGGCCGTCGATCGGCACGGTCTTTATATTAGCGCAGGCCTCCGAAAGCGGTGCGGTAACAATTGTTCCAGCTTGCAGCGCAACCATCTTCCCCGTTTGTCCGTTCGCAAGCGCGCGAACAGCACAAGCCCCGAAATTCGTACCCAGCATACGATCAAATGCGTTCGGGCTGCCGCCGCGCTGCAAGTGTCCGAGAACGACGCACCGCGATTCTTTGCCCGTTAGCTCCTCGACACGGCGACGCACAAAATCGCCGACACCGCCAAGCCGCAACTCGCCCTTGTCGGCGTAAAACTCTGATTTGCCAACCTCAGTGGCTCCCTCGGCAACGACAATGTTCGTGAATTTTGAACCGCTTTTTTCACGCGACAGAACTTTCTTGGTGAGCGATTCGAACGAAAACGGAATTTCCGGTATCAGGATGATATCCGCGCTTCCCGCAAGCCCCGCGTGCAGCGCGATCCAGCCGGTGTTGCGTCCCATCACCTCAAGTATCATGACGCGGTCATGTGACGCTGCCGTTGTGTGCAGCCTGTCCAGCGCTTCGGTGGCGATATCGATCGCGGTCATAAAACCGAACGTCAACTCGGTCGCCGCCAGATCGTTGTCTATGGTTTTCGGCACGCCGATGACGGGAAATCCGCGTTTGTGAAACTGTTCGGCAATGGCAAGCGTTCCTTCACCGCCAAGAACGATCAGTGCTTCGATCTCTAGTTTTTCCAGATTTTCCAGGGCTTCGTCGATCGGCAGATCTGGGAAGAACGGCTTGTTGTCGATCATTTTAACAAAGCTGCCCCGATTTCGCGTGCCTAGTATCGTTCCGCCGCGCGGCAAGATCCCGCTAACGCTTTTTGTCGTCAGCTTCATCGTCTGGGTCTCGCCCAAAATTCCTTCAAAGCTGTCCTCTATGCCGACGCACTTCATTCCGAACTCACCGATCGCAGTGCGCACAACGGCCCGTATTACCGCATTCAGCCCTGGAGCGTCGCCGCCGCCTGTTAAAATTCCGATCTGCTTATACATACAAAAAATGAGTCCGAAGGTAAAAATATATTTTACCGAAAGAACTCAGAAAATACTAAACTTGTTATAACTCAGCCCTTTACTTTCTCGTGTAGGCAATATTCTCCGACATCTTCTTTGCCTCGGGCATCGACTCAACGGCTTTCGCAAGCTGTGGATCGGCTTCGAGCAGCACTTGCACCCCTGCCTCATTCGAATAGGTCGCCGTCACGAGCTCTTCGCGAAGCCTCATTTTTGAATAATCGACCTGTCCGGACAGGTTTTCGGCGGTCAGCCCGTTTTCCTTGTTGGCGACGATCCAATTCTTGAACGCCTCGTACAGTTTGTCACTCACGGTCACATCGGTGGGCTGAATGACCGTCTTGTAATTTTGCTTATCGACCTTAAGATTTTCAAACCCTGCGACTTTTCCAGCTGCCAGCTGACGCGTAAAGTAAAACGCAGCCTCATTGATGCGAGCACGCAGGGTAGAAAACGCCGGAGCAGGTGCTTTTACGTCCGGTTCGATACCACGACCGCCGTAAAGCACGCGTCCGTTGGCCGTGGTTACCGGGCTGCCGACAGGTTTCGGCTTGGCATCGGAATCGTCAGCGCCGTCCGAATGTGTGTAATATTCGTAGATCGACCCGTTCGAGTAATCGCGTTGCAGCGAGCGTCCGTACGGCGTGTAATATCGAGCGGTCGTAAGCGTCAGCCCCGTCCCATAAGGCAGCGGAAAGACACGCTGGACCAGTCCCTTGCCAAAACTGTCGCTGCCCACTATCAGGCCTCTTCCGTAATCTTGTATCGCACCGGCGACGATCTCTGACGCCGAGGCCGAGTTTCCGTTTATCATCACGACCAGCGGAAAATCCTGGTTCTCGCCGCTTGTTGCACGCAGATCCTGCGACTGAGCATATCGAGCACGTCCCTTGACCGACACGACCGTCTCGCCACCCGGCACAAAACGGCTCACAACCTCTATTGCTTGCGGCAGCAGACCGCCCGGATTTCCGCGCAGGTCAAGAACGAGGCTTTTCATCCCCTGCTTTTTCAGATCGGCAATAGCCGAATCAAGTTCCTGAGCGGTCGTTTCCTGAAAGCCTCCGGTCAGGCCGACATAGCCGATACCGTTTGAGAGCATGAAATAATTTCGGATCGATGGCAGCGGAACGCCCCCTCTCACGATGTTAAACTCAAGCGGCTGAGCTGCACCGGCTCGTTCGACCTTGATCTTGACCGTCGTACCTTTTTCACCGCGGACGTTTTTCGAAACCTCGGCGCTCGACCAATCCCGCGCGTCTTTTCCGTCCACCTGAACGAACCTGTCGCCGTAGCGAAGACCCGACTTGTCCGCAGGCGTGTTCGGGATCACCGACTGAACATATACGCCGTCACGATGCTGCAGGATCGAAACGCCTATGCCGTAAAATTCGGAAGACTGCTCTTCATAAAGCTTTTTGAATTCTTCGCGGGTAAAGAATGACGAGTGCGGATCGAGCGTCCAAAGCATTCCCTGGACGGAGCTGTCCGTGATCTTTTCGTGGTCGACATTTCCGACGTAATTCTTGTCGATAACATCCAAAGCTTCGCTATAATCAGCTACCACGCGTTCCGGGGTGATGCTCGTATCGGCCGAGATCCGCAGCGGCATTCTGCCGAACAAACCGCCGATCACGGCTCCGGTGACGATGAAGATCAACGCAATTATCCACAGCTTTCTGCTCATTTTCATAACTCCCGCGTGCTCTTAAACTATATCATAAAGTTAGTTGTTAAAAAGCGTTGACCGGGTTGTAGATAATTTGAACCTGCAGAGGAGCAGATTCGTTTTGGATGCTGAATGCACAAGCCCGCGGGTCAATAAGAGCGTAATTTTCCACGTTCGCATTTCGCCCTTACTAAGTGCGGGCTTCTGCAAGTGACTATTAACCAAGCGGGGTAAAAAATGCTATGCAGGCAGATTTACATTTGGCCTACAACTATTTAAGATTACCTATTTGCTCAATGAAACCTGAGATTTCCATTGTTATTCCGGCATTTGAAGAAGAAGAAAGGCTTGGCCAGTCGCTCAAGACGATCTTTTCCTATATTTCGACCGAAAAGCTCACTGCCGAGGTCATTCTTGTCGATGACGGCTCGGCTGATTCGACCGCTCGTACCGCAGAATCGATCTTTGCGGAGCACCGTTTGATACCGTCACAGGTCATCCGCTATGACAAAAATCGCGGCAAAGGATACGCCGTCAGAACGGGATTGGAAGCTGCCCAAGCCGACATTGCGCTGTTTTCGGACGCTGACCTGTCGACGCCGATCAGCGAAATGCCAAAGCTCGTCGACCCTATTCAAAACGGCGAATATGATGTGACGATCGGTTCACGCGCACTGGACCGTTCGCTGATCGGCACTCACCAGCCGTGGCGTCGCGAACAGGGCGGCCGCGTGATGAATCTTATAATAAAGTCGATGTCGGGGCTTCCGTTCTATGACACCCAATGCGGTTTTAAGGCGTTCAATATGCCAAAATTTCGACCGCTATTGCCTTCAATGACGATCGATAGATTTGGATTTGATGTCGAATTTCTCTACGTCGCAAATCTTCACGGCCTCAAATTAAAAGAGATTCCTGTCCGCTGGAACAACGACGAGCGAAGCAAGGTCAGGGTCGTTCGCGACAGTCTGCGGATGTTTGATGAACTGAGGCGGATAAGAAAGAACGCAACGCTTGGAATTTATGACAACCAAGGCAGTTAAGAGTATAATAGTGCCGTTATGCATAATTATCACTGCCTGTAAGTACCACCACTAAATCGATGCCCGCAAAACTCAACGTAAACATCGACCACGTCGCCACGGTTCGCCAAGCCCGCAAAACCATCGAGCCTAGTGTTGTAGCCGCAGCAGTCGCCTGCGAACAAGCAGGAGCCAACGGCATCACGGTTCACATTCGACAGGACCGCCGTCACATTCAGGACCGCGATATCGAGTTATTGCGACATGTTGTTACGACCTACCTTAATGTCGAAATGGCGGCGACCGACGAGATGGTCGAGATCGCCGTTCGCACGAAGCCCGACGCCGTTTCGCTTGTTCCCGAAAACCCGAACGAGATCACGACCGAAGGCGGTTTGAACGTTGTCGATAACCTCGAACAGGTCAAACACGCCGTTGAAAAGCTCAAAGCCTCCGGCATCTTTGTAAGCATTTTCATCGACCCGGACGAAAAGCAGATCGAGGCCGCAAAGAACGCCGGAGCCCAACAGGTCGAACTCTGCACCGCCGAATACGCCGAACTCACGCTCAGTGCCCGTGCCGCTCACGGCGAAGGTGAAAAACGTGCCGCCACCGAACTTGAACGGGTAAAAAATGCCGCC
>DATJGV010000116.1:0-4106 GCA_035494575.1 Pyrinomonadaceae bacterium
GATTCGAAATCGTCCCAGAAATCGCTTCCCCCGCGGAGCCATTCCTCACGCCATGCGGCGCGGCCAAGATCGGCTCGACGGTTGTGAGCGTGTGGCTGAGGAAGCTGCAAGAAAAGCATTTCGACGAAACTTTCAGCAAGAAATTCGTCCGGATTTTTATTGTTGCAGGTATTATTTTGGCCGTTGTTTACTGCGTCGGGCTGCAGCGTCCACAGACGTCTGTAAACGTTCGACAGCGATTGCCGCAACTCGAGAGTGTCTGGTGTGAAGGAAAGTACGTAATCACCGACGGCCATCGTGATGCTCGACGCTATGGCTCGTGCGACCGGGGTTTGCAGACGATCGATCTTTTGCCGCACGTTATCGAACCACCACGAATCTGTCTCGGTGAACCACTGCCGCAGTGACGGGTTCTGCAGTCTATAGCCCGGAACATAGGCGTCTTCGAGAACGACATTCACGTCCTCGGCCGACAATTTTTCGCCGTTGTTAAGTATGATGGCGACGGCCTTTGTCCAGCTTGATTGCAACGGGTCATTCGCCGTTACGCGAATGCCCCAGCGCTTTAGATATGAACCGAGCAGCGGTTCGCTGGTAAATGGTAACGCTGCCGAGCCAAATTTAAGCCGGCGCAGAACATTCAATTCGAACGCAAGCCACCTTCTGGGCGACGATTTGGATTGAGCGATCATAAACAACAAAAATTAACCATTCGCGGGCGTTTGTATCTCGAATTCGTCGCGATGGCCGAGAGCCAGAAACGCCTTAACAACGACCGGATCGAACTCGATCCCGGCCCATTCGGCGAGGTATTTCAATACTTCGTTTTCCTCAAGAGCCGCGCGATACGGACGCGATTCGCTCAAAGCGGCAAACGTATCTGCAACGCGCAAAATACGGGCTGCCAAGGGTATCTGCTCGCCGTGCAGAGCATCCGGGTAACCGCCGCCGTTCCACCATTCGTGATGCCAGCGTATGAGAAGCTGTACGCCGCGTGGCAGACCAAGCTTTGCGGCTTCTTGCTCGCCTATTACCGGATGGCGCTGCAGGTCCAATTTTTCTTCCGCTCCAAGGATATGATTTCGCTTAAAATATTCGCGATTCATCACCACCTCGCCGATATCGTGAATCAGCCCCGCCTGCTGCAAAAGACGCCTGTCGTGAGAAGCAAGATTAAAACTGCGCCCCAATGTGTCGGCAATCGCTGCGACACGAACACCGTGCGGGCGCGTATAACCTTCGTAAGCATCCATTTGGTTCGAAAGAGCGATAAGCTTTTCGTCGAAATGTATCTCGGCGGCAGTACTATTCATAAAGCAAGGACGGCAAAGCTTTGGAAAGCGCGGATTCCACGAGTGAGCCGGAGTTTTAGTTTAACTATTTAGATTGCAGGCTGTCGAGGAGCGCGAGTGCCTCTTGGTTATCGGGAAATGCCGCAAGCAGTCGTTTAAGCTCACCTTCGGCCCGCTTTATCAGCTTATTGCGGACAAAAAATTCCACCAGCATTAGGCGATACGACGGATTTTCAGGTTCGAGTTTTATAGCCGTTTGCATTTCGTTCTCCGCCTTGTGACGCTGCGCGTCGTCACCCGACAGGGCTTTTCCGAAGAAGGCGTGATAGCGGGCGTTGTTCGGTTCGAAATGCACCGAACGAGCGAGGAACGGTATTGCCGATTCCCACTTGTTGTCCATCAACAGGCTGAATCCACGTTCGAAATCTTCGGCGGCGCGGTCCGCATTGACGCTCGTTTCGACGGGCTCGCCGGCTTTTTCCATCTCACGACGCCTTTCAAGGTCGGCCAGGTCTTTGACAAGCCTCTTGTCATACGCAGAACGTAAATCACTATTTTTAAGCACCTCGTGCGCCTGCGAAAGGGCGGTAAACGCATGCGCGATCTGTCGCAGCTTTTCAGGGTCCTCACGGTGATACCTGTCGGGATGAAATGCCTTGGCTAGAGCGAAATACGACCGCCGAATGACTTCAAGGGTCGCATTTTGCTCGACGCCGAGAAATTCGTAGTGCGATATCGCGTCGTTTGCTCTCGCAAGATATTCCTCAAGAGAAATTTCCTCTATCGGCGGCAGAGCGGCTTCAGGAAGGGGTTCGGGTGCGGCGGCAGGCTCTGTCTGCCTTACAGGCACTTGTTTTTTCGGCTGCAGGCGCGTCGAAAGCAGCGATGTGATCTTTATATCCGTAAACGCCGGATGCCAATTTCCACGGCGGAGCAATCCGGCAAGCCATAACGTGTAGACAGCTTTGAGTCCCGCTTGCTCAGGCAGACCGCATAGCTGAATTATTTCAGACAATTTAAGATTTCCGCCGTCGAAACGCGATAGGACAAAGGCTTCGTGCGGATGCAGCTCGAAGACTTCTTCGTGATTTTCGCGCGGTTCGAACGTCTCATCGGTGCTTCTAAAACGAGTCGATATTTGTTTCGAAGAAAACTGTCGCGCATGTTCGAGCAGCAATCTGTAAAATCTGATCGGGTACGATATATCGACGCGTACGCGAGCCAGCGGATCAAAGCTCCAATCGCCTTCATCCCACATCAGCAGATCGGCAAAGATAAATTCGACTTGCCGTGCGAGAAGTCCCTCTGCACTGTCTTTCGATATCACCTTCTCGTTCACAAGTTTATTTGCCAACTCCAAGTCGTTCGAAATCGCCGAGTATTTTTTTAACGATCCTCGGTCGATATTGTTTTCGCTTATAAGAATTTCGGACAGCCGAAAACTTCTGGAATTTGACGCGCAAAACATCGGCATGCCGGCATCGAAATATACGATGGACTTTTTATCGCCCATTGAGCATCGCAATGACCCGCTGAGCGTTGCTTGTGCGATTTCCAGGACCAGTTCGGCGAATGGATTGGTGCGGAGACTTCCGCTGATTTCCAACTGATTTTGCGTCATTTCAGAATAAGGAGCGCGAATGGCGTGGGGTGGCCCGACCTTGATTATACCAAAATTCCATGTGGAAAGTTAAGACCGGTTTTTGGCCTGAAATTTGACAGCGCCGAAACAAATTGCGAAAGTTTTTGTTGGACAACGACGATGCCTAAAGAGATACAAATTCGCGAATGTACTACGATCGATGAGCTTGCCGCCTGCGTTCAATTGCAGCGCGACGTGTTTGCCCTTCCTGAGATCGAGATCTCACCCGTCCGCCACCTTATCGTTACAAAAAATGCAGGCGGATTTACGCTCGGCGCGTTTGCGGATGGCGAACTGGTAGGATTTGTGTTAAGCGTGCCTGCATTTCTGCGTGGCGAGCGGGCATTTTATTCGCACATGACGGCGGTCCGCCGGGACTTTCAGGGACACGGCATCGGCGCCGGCTTGAAGTGGGCTCAACGCGAACGTTCGCTCGCCGAAGGCGTCAAGTATATCAAATGGACGTTCGAGCCTGTGAAGGCACGCAACGCTTATTTTAATCTGGAGAAACTGGGTGCTATCGTTCGCGATTATGCTTCGAATTTTTACGGCACCGATTATTCGACTGCGAAGGAATCCGGAGAAAGGATCGGCCTCGCCAGCGACCGTCTGTTTGCCGAATGGAACCTGGAAGGCGAAAAAGTCACGGCGCTCGCGGCGGGAAATGACTTCGTCGAATGCCGGCCGATCGTCCGCGAGATCACGATACCGCCGGACTGGTACGGGTTGGTAAATGCCGATCCGAAAGGCGCAGTGACCGAACAGGTCCGTATAAAATACGAGTTTGAAGACGCGTTTTCAAATGGCCTGATCGCCGGCGGCTTCGAACGCGACGGCACGGCTCCAAAATATCTTCTGTACGAGGAATAGCGATGTCAATTTTCGATGTCGATCCGGACATTCGCAAGGCGCGAACGCTTGCGTCCGACTTTTACATGGACCCGGCGTATTTTGAGCGCTCAAAGGAAAAGATATTCGCGCGCACGTGGCAGTTCATCGGAACGGACGATGAAGTCAATAATATTAAACCTGTCAACATTTTAGAAGGCTTTTTGGATGAACCGGGACTTCTTGTAAGAAACGGTGAAGGTATAAAATGCCTTTCGAACGTCTGCACGCATCGCGGCAAGATCCTGATCGATGAGCCTTGCGAAGCAAAGCTGATCCGGTGC
>DATJGV010000117.1:0-15066 GCA_035494575.1 Pyrinomonadaceae bacterium
TGGACTTTCCTCCAATGAGGCCGCCCGTGCCTCCGGTGCCGGTTTGTCCCGCGAAGTCTTCCCCCCACGCCCATACCGTACCGTCAGTCTTTATTGCAAAACTGAGGTTGCCGCCCGCCGCGATCGCGGCCACTCCCGAGATAGGCACTTGAATGGGTGTGGCAATCCCTTCGACCCCGGGGGGATCGATCGTCCCGTTCCCCAATTCCCCATAAGCGTTTGAGCCCCACGCCCAAAGAGTTCCATCGGAGGCCAAAGCGAGACTGTGAGCTTCTCCGGCGGCGATCGCAACAATGTTTGGGAGTCCTGCAACCTGAAGCGGCACTGGCCTACCATCGGTGAACGTTCCGTCCCCGAGTTCGCCTTGAAAGTTGTTCCCCCAGGCCCAGACCGTTCCGTCCTGTTTTAACGCAAGCACATGTCCATAACCGGCCGACACTGAGGTCACGCCGCTCAGGCCCACAACCGTCTGCACCGTAGGCACGCATTTGCAGGTAGCGGGATCATTCGAGAATACACCGTTTCCCAATTCGCCGACGGCATTATATCCCCATGATCTCACGGTGCCGTCAGCAAGGAGCGCTACGAAAAAGGCAACAGATCCTCCGTCACTTCCCCCAGCAATTTGCTTGACGTTTGCAAGGCCGGGAACCATAAGCGGAGTTGGGTAAAACAAATTCGGAGCCGGGTACGGGGCTGTGACATAACCCTGTCCCAACTCTCCGTAATTGTTTCCTCCTGAAACCAGGACGGTTCCATCAGTCGTCAGAAACGCCGTGTCACCGCTGTTTTCAATGTCAGAAATGTTTGGAGGAAGGTAAATTGGAAGGGGTAATAGTTGCCCTGGATACGGCGGGTTAGGTTGGCCGTCGCCGAAGTATCCACTTCCCCATGCCTGGAACTGAGATGTAAGAGACGGCACGAAGAAGGTGGTGTCATGGACGATGCCTTGGTCCGTTGCGGGACGGCCGCAACCCAGATTAAAACCCGGGTCGGCAAGAATGGGCGGTCCCGCTGCGCTTGTTAAATAAACGGGGCTAAGCGATGAACAATCGCCATACGTATCCCGCACAACAATATGCAAAGAATTACCGCCGTCCGCGCTGAAAGGGATCGGTGGTCGATTGCCCGCGGTACCGGTGCCGTCGGTATATATTAAAGTGCCATTCAGATACACGTCGAGATCGTCATCAACGAGGATCGGTTGGGTACCGTCTGACGAACCGGAAAGGGTGTAACTTGAGGCGGCCTTCGCCGCTGTATAAGCTGAAAGCATAACAGCGCCGACTAAAAGAATTGATACTTTCCGTAGAAACTCGTTCGTGCATTTCATACTATTTCTCCTAAAACCGCGGATCTTTATTAATCAATCGAACGCTAGAGCACCAGGATCATAACTGATCGGTCCGGCCCATCTTCGTTCTATTAACCAGAGCAGACAGCCGCTAAAAAAATCTTCCAATTTTCGAAGATTTGGTTTACATTAGCGGCACAGCCGGTCAACTGTCGCTTGGTGGTAAGACGTGTCTGCTCCTTTGCAGGAAATCTAATGCGGGGGCGATAGATATGTCATCGAATTTATCTTCAAATTTTCTTCAATTTAGGATTGAAATGGCTAACGGCAACGGACACAGGACTTATGAATTTGACGAATTTCGTCTGGATGCTGAGAAACTGATGCTTTACCGCAGCGGGCATGAAATATTGCTGCCGCCGAAGGTCATAAAAACGCTGGCAGTCCTGATAGAAGATAGCGGTGAGATCTTAAGTAAAGACGAATTGCTCGAAAAAGTGTGGGAAGGTTCGATAGTGGAGGAATCGAACCTGTCGCAATATCTTTACCTATTGCGAAAGACACTCGGTGAAAGATCCGACGGAAAGCCGTTTATCGAAACGTTGCGGCGGCGTGGTTATAGATTCACTGGCGATGCCCATCTTGTCGAACACCCCGCCGCAAGCACAACATCTGCCGCGCCGCAATACGAGATCGAACGACAGGGCAATGTTTTGAAATTGGCCGACTGGAGCAAAAGTGCGGAAAATTTTTCTTCGGTAACTAAGGCCGCCGGTGCATCAACGAGTCTTCAAAGATTCGCTAAGTTGATCACTGCGACAGCCGTAGCGGCGGTACTCATACCCGCTGCAATTTTCTGGCTCAGATCCGGAGAAAATGGGGAGCGAGCGGAAAAGCACGGTGACCTGACGGTTTTGCCGCTAACCAATGGCGTTACCATTAGCGACGCCACGATCTCGCCGGATGGAAAATATTTCGTTTACCATGAACAGGACGGTAGGAATGCTCATTTGTGGCTTCAGCAAACGGGACAGGCAAATCGTGTCGAGATAATTCCCCCATCACCAAGGATAATTTCAGGTAAGACGTTTTCGCCGGACTCACAATTTATTTATTTTCTATCTGAAGACGGCCCCGATGCGCAGGCGGATCTCTATCGCGTGCCGACACTTGGCGGTGTACAGACAAAACTTTTGAGCGGCACTGGTTCGCCCGTCTCGTTTTCGCCCAATGGGCGCGAGATGGTCTTTCGGCGGCGGAATGCACAGGCGAAGCAAGATTCGGTAATAATTGCCGAGTCGGACGGGTCCAACGAAAGAACATTGCTCACCCATCCGGGAGATAACTCTATTTTAGGAACTCCGGCATGGTCGCCGGATGGGAAATCGATCGCCTTTGGCGTTACTGTCGTCGAGCATAGTTTTTTCGGCAATTGCTCGATAATGTCGGTTGATGCTCAAACCGGCACCGTTTTCACATCGCTTTCGAACGAAAAATGGGATACGTGCTATCGAATGGTCTGGACCCATGACGGGCAAGGCTTGGTCTTTGTCGGAACCAAAGCCGGCGAAGGTTATTCGACGCGGCGTGACGAGATATATTATGTATCATCCAAAACAGGCGAATCCCGCCGTCTGACAACCGACGGTAACCGCTATCAGCTCTGGAGTCTCGGTATTACGGACAGAGATGAGATAATCGCGGTGCCCTATAGTCGCTCTTCGCAGATCTGGGTGACCAGTGCTGACGGCGATTGGCGCAACGCTATTCAACTTACACGAGGCCAGGCAGATGGCAGGGCAGGACTCGCTCCGCTTTATGATGGCCGCGTTGGATATATTACACGTTCGGGTGACGATCTGAATATCTGGATAATGAACGGCGACGGTACGGATCAGAAACAACTCACAAGCGATCCACCGGTTGTGGAAGAATTGCGCGCAGTTCCGAATGAACAACGTTTTGTGTTTTCGAATCTCGGGTCGGACCATCATAGTCATCTTTTCGTAATCGGGGCGAATGGAGAAAACCTTAGACAACTAACATTTGGTGATTCTGATGCTTCAGATTCGACAGTTTCGCCCGATGGAAAATGGGTCGTCTATAGTTCCGTGCTCGCAACTCCGAATTTCAAGCATACCCTTTGGAAAATCCCGACCGAAGGCGGTGAACCAACACAGCTGAACGAAACCGTATGTGAGACGCCACACTTTTCGCCGGATGGGAGATTTGTATCCTGCATTCATAGTGAAAACCAGATTGCAATAATCTCAATGGACGATGGTTCTGTCGCTAAGACCTTTGAGACCGATCCGCTACCGATCCTCAACAGCGGGGCCCGTTGGACGCCGGACGGGCGAAATCTGGTTTATATCGTTATCCGCGATAAGATTACGAATCTAGTGCTGCAGCCGATCGACGGCTCGGCCACGCGTCCGTTGACCGATTTTAAAAGCGGAAGTATTTACAATTTTGCTTTTTCGACCGACGGAGCACGCCTGTACCTCGCCCGCGGTTATGATATCCATGACGCGGTGATCATTAGAAATTTTAGATAAATACGCACCCGATGCAAAGGCAAAGACGCCGATCTGGCAGTGTACGACAGGGCCTCGTTCGTAAACTTCGCATTGCATTGGAACCGTCATCAATGGAAAATGTTGTGAGTGATGTTGTCAGATAACGTCAGCTTCGTGCAAGTCTTGTACCTGAACCTACGTCAGGCTAGATGTTTTTTGTAGCCTTGCCGCGATAGTTTCTGCAGCGGCGGGAAACACAGATCGCTATAATCGGTAACCTGGATCACTTTATCATGCAGCGAAAAGAAAAGGTCGTCATTGCTCTCTGTGCCGTCGCCGCGATCATTGCGGGCATTCTGCATTACGCAGAAGCAAATGCGGTTTTGACGTTTATCGTTTCCGGGATCGCGTTGGCATTACTGGCGATGATCGTGGGCGATGCGACGGAACAGCTCGGCAGCCGTCTCGGACCCGGCGCAACAGGCATTTTGCAATCGGGACTTGGAAACTTGCCGGAGCTTTTTGTTGCAATTTTTGCCTTGCGCGCGGGTCTCGATCATGTCGTTCAAGCCGCTCTTGTCGGTTCGATACTCGGTAATTCCCTGCTGGTTTTTGGACTGGCTTTGTTTTTCGGCGGGATCAAGAACGGCACACAGCGATTCAAATCCGAACCGCCGCGGATGATAGCAACGCTGATGCTGCTCGCGGTTTCGGCTCTCATCATTCCCACACTTGCAAAAGAACTGCACACGCCGGCCGAGCCCCACATAAATCATCTCGACATCGTCGTCGCTGTCATTTTGCTTGTGATGCTTGCGGCGAGCACTTATTTTTCGATCAAAGGTGATCCGTCAGTTGCGTCGCAGGAAAGCGAAATGGGGCATGCCGAATGGTCGATGAGCTTGACGCTGGGGGTGCTCGGTTTTGCCGGAGCCGGAGCGGCATTTGTGTCCGACTGGTTTGTCGATGCTCTGCAGCCGGCGATGGGCGCGCTCGGAATTTCCGAAGCCTTTGCGGGCCTGGTCATCGTCGCCATTGCCGGGAACGCGATCGAAAATCTGATCGGTATCCAGCTTGCCTGGCGAAACCAGGCCGATTATGCAGTCAGCGTGATACTGAACAGCTCGCTGCAGATCGCCCTGGGCCTATTCCCAATCCTTTTGCTGCTTTCGTTCGTTCTGGGCGGCTCGATCCTTACTTTTGTCCTGTCACCGCTCCTCGTTGTTGCCCTGGCCCTCGCAGCGATCGTCTCGTTGGTAATCGTCATCGACGGTGAATCGATCTGGCTCGAAGGCCTGGCACTCATCGGACTCTATTGCATCATCGCGGCGGCCTTCTGGTGGGGGTAGAATTACGGCATGCAGACGGTGCCACAAGCGTTCCGCAAACACAGGTTATCGGGGCTAACGAGAGATTGCGCCGAGCCGTTACGCGGCATGAGAAAGTAGGCTATCAACAATGTGACAAATATCAACCCTGTAATGATGATGGGGGGCAGAAACGTAAAAATCAGCATCACGACAAAGCAAATACCAAAGACCACGACGTTAATAAGAATAACGCCCTTCAACAGGTCAGTTGCCGCGCGTTTCCACAGAAGATATCCAAGCGTTAGTCCGCCGAGAAGGCAAAGCAGCGGGTAGCACGCGCTGAGCGCCGTAAAAAGGTTCCAGAACGACGGATGAAAGCCTGCGCCCATTTCCGGATGATAGGTCGTGATCAGTTCGTGGAGTTGTCGTTCGGTGTCATTGTTTAATACCGGTTCGACGAAAAAGCTGATCGAATGAAGTGCGGCGGTCAGAAACTGAAAAACGATCGCTGCCTTTAACCAAAATGTGAAGCGTTTTAGCATATTATCAGACGAGAACCTCTGGTTATCGAAGGATCGAAATCGGTTCCTCCGAGCCAATGCCGATTATCGATCTCAGTCCAATCAACCGACCATTGACAAACGAACAAAGCAACCACCCGGCAAAGGCGTGAAGCGCAATAGCACAGACATAGAAAATCTTTCCAGCAACGGTTAGAGCATTGCCAACCGGCACAGTATGGGCGCCGGCAAAGATCATGATAAACATTAGCGGAAACATCGTGACCGTTAAAACCGAGTGGACGATAAAACCAAAGGTAAGCTTTGCGACGATATCTATCGTTTTCGCTCCTTCGACATGTATTCTATACCCCGAGACAATAAGCGCTAACGAAATTCCACACACTAAACAGAACCAAGCCAAAAAAATCACGAGTTCCATACATGGTTACCACAAATCAGGCCAATTTGGCCGTTTTTGCGTCAGCCTTACCCGGTTCGTGGGAATGTTCGATCGCTTCGTCTTCGACTTCGCCGCCGGGGCTGATCGGCACCTCGGTCGGGCTGTCGTAATGCAGGCCGCGTTCTTCGCTATCGAGCGGAATAGTGTCGGCGGGAATGATGATTCGCGGGTTCGAGCTTGGCGGGACGTATCCGGGATAGTCAACGCGAGAATGGTAAATCGCAACAAGAGATTTGATCATCGATTCCCGGATTTGCCTCAATTCCCGCAGCGTCAGATCGCATTCGTCAAGCTGGTCGTCGGCAACGATGGCGTCGATAATTTTTGTAACTATGAACCTGATATTTTCGGTCGTCGGTTCGGACAGCGAACGCGCGGCCGCTTCGCAGCTGTCGGCGATCATCATTATCGCGGCCTCTTTGAACTGCGGTTTCGGGCCGGGATATCGAAAATCGTTTTCCGAAAAATCTTCGCCTGTGCGCGTTTCGCCCTGCGCCTTCTTGAGGAAATAATGCAGCGTTCGCGTGCCGTGATGCTGCGGGATAAAATCGACGATGCGCTGCGGCAGGCCGGTTTCCCGTGCGAGCTTTAATCCGTAGGTCACGTGGCTGATGATGATCTTTGCACTCTGCTGCGGTTTGAGACGGTCGTGCGGGTTCTTGCCCGATTGGTTCTCAACAAAATGTTCGGGCGCGGCCGTTTTCCCGATGTCGTGATAAAGCGCACCGATGCGAGCAAGCAATCCGTTCGCACCGACGACTCGGCAGGCTTCTTCGGCAAGCTGACCAACCGCGTGCGAGTGTTGGTTCGTTCCCGGGGCACGCAACGCTAGCTGTCCGAGTATCGGCAGATCGGCATTCGACAGTTCGAGAAGTTTTACGTCGGTCAAGATGCCAAAAAGCGATTCGCAGATAGGCATCAGCACCGAGGTCATCGCCGCGGTCAGAACGCCGCTTGCAAGGCCGCACGCAACAGCGAGCAAGATCGTATTCAAAATGAACGGCTGCTGCGTGTATGCGATAAAGGCGAGAGCGATAACCGCGCTGGCCACGCCGACCAGGCTGCCGGCGATCGTTATCGTCTGGCGGCTGCGATAGGGGCCTATGCCGTAAACCGCTATCGACGACGCGATCGCGGAATATATCGCAAACTCAAGCCCGCGTGGCGCAAGCAATCCGGCGATCAGCGACGTAAACAAACCCGTAAAAAGCGCCGTCGGCCTGTCGGCAAGCAGCGTCATCAGCAAACTTGCGGAGGCAAAAGGAATAGCGAATGCCCAAATTGTCGGGTCGTTGAGGGGCGCCCTGATGTTTTGGAGCGCGGTGAAATCGGCAAGGCGAAACGCGAGCGCCAACATTATTGTCTGAACTACAACAATAAATCCGAACAGCGCAAAGGTTTTTTCCTCGGACAATGCGAGGCGCGGCACCATTCCGCGATGCTGAACATATTTCCACGCCGCCCAGTAAAGCCCGCATATCAGAACAAGCAGACCGAGAAAGCGGTTCAACGTCCGGGTGGATGAGCTGTAACTTTGAATTGCGGCGATCTCCGAGAGGGCCTTGGGCGTAATAATGTCTCCTTCGTCCACGATCTTTTGCCCGCGTTTAAGCGAGACGGTCTGCGGCTCAACGCCGGCCGCTGTCGCCTGACGGGCGTTTTCGGTTGCGGCTCCGTCATAAACGACACTCGGCTGGATCAATGGAGCCAGCGCCGTATAAAACCCATCGGCCTCTTTTTGCGAAAGACTATTAATTTGTTCAAGCCCGGATTTAAGCTTATTTCGCGCCGCCGATAGCGAGGTCATACTCGATTCAGGCATCTGAACGACCGATTGCTGATTTGGTTTTTGCCGGTCGATGAGATTGATCTCGCTGCCGAAATACTGCGCATCCTGGTCGCCGTAGATCGAACCTTCGGCGCTTTCGCGAAGCACGCGTGTCACCGCATCGAGCTCGTTCGAGCTAAATTTTCGCGACGCATAGACCCTTCCAAGGTCGCCTGTGCTTGCCTGTTGATTCTCGGCACGGGCATTAGTGTTTGTTCGCGCGTTCGCGTTTGCCGGTTCGCTTTTTCGCTGAAGATTTTCCCACGACGAACGAAAGCTCTGTACGGCCTGATCCGCGCGGTTCGATTCGTAAGTGAAAATTGGACGGATGGCTTCACTCGCGCTGGCTTTTATTCGGTCGGTTTCGACCGTGTCCGTGAAATAAATATCGGCAGGTGAGATGACCGCTTCGCGCGCGATGTCGCCTTCTTTATACGCTGTTTCGCCGGGCCCGTTCCATAACGGATTGTGGATCAAAAGCGTAGTCAGCAGGCATAATGCTGCAAAACCAAGCCAGAACCGCTGCCTGTTGTTCAGGTGCGACATCGGGCCGGACAGCCGCTCGCCCAGGCTGCGGCGCAGCTTTGTTGACGGAGCGGTCAAATCCTGGATCCTTTTACTCATCTGCGGTTAAGACTCGTCTTAATTACCGGTTGCGAACTGCATTTGCGAAATTGCAGGATCGCCGAGTACCTCTCCAATTTTCGTTACCAACGGCTTCAAGGTATTTGGCTGAATAGCTGAAATTGCCACGCATTGCGTGTCTTTGTCAAGGCAAATTTGCCGCATCATGGCGTCCACATCCTGCCTTTCAACAAGATCGGACTTATTAAGAACGACGATCTGCGGGATGTTGTTGAAGCCGAGATCGAGCAAAATAGCATCAACCGATTCGATCTGCTGCATCAATCGCGGGTTAGAAGCATCCACAACGTGCACAAGCAGGTCGCTGTCCGCAATTTCTTCAAGTGTTGCGCGAAACGCTGAGATCAAGGCTTTCGGCAGGTCGCGGATAAATCCCACGGTGTCGTTAATGATGACTTCCTGGTCGTACGGAAGTCGCAAGCGACGCGATGTCGGATCCAGCGTCGCGAACATCTTTTTCTCGGCGTAGACTTCACTCTGCGTCAGTGTATTAAGCAGCGTTGATTTGCCTGCGTTTGTATAACCGACAAGCGAAATGATAGGCAGTTGTTTTTGCGAACGTGTTTTGCGGCGTTCCTGCCGCTGGTGACGCAAGTTTTCGACCTGTTTTTCAAGCTGTGAAATGCGGTCGCGAACGCGGCGGCGGTCGGTTTCGAGCTTGGTTTCGCCCGGTCCGCGTCCGCCGATTCCGCCCGCTAGCCGCGAAAATGCCGAATTTTGCCCTATCACCAGACGCGGAAGCAGATATTTCAACTGCGCAAGCTCGACCTGCAGTTTACCCTCGCGTGACTGCGCCCGCTGGGCGAAAATATCCAAAATCAACTGCGGCCGGTCAATGACTTTTAGATCGGTCGCTTCGGACAGCGAGCGGACTTGCGCGGGCGAAAGCTCGGTATCGAAAACGATAAGATCGGCCCCAAGCCGCATCGAGCGGATCAGCAGATCTTCCAATTTACCACGTCCGAGCACGGTTTTTGGGTCGATCTGCGGACGCCGTTGGATTATCTTATCGAGCACGACAACGTCGGACGAAACTGCTAATTCTTCCAACTCCGTCAGCGACTCCTCTTCGTCCGAGACCGATCCGGTCGTGACGCCGACCAATATCACGCGATCGCTGTTCGTGTCGCGATGACGCGCCGTCTGGCGAATCCGCGCCATCTCGTTTTCGAGAGAGTTTATCAGCGCGGTAAAATTTGCGTCGAGCTGCGACGGGATATTCGGTTCGAGAAATTCGTACGGCGTTTGGCCGTCGGCCTCGATCCCTTTCGCCGTCGTCGGCAGCAGATGGGCCGAATAAACCAAACCCGGCAAACCGCTTTTTTCGTCAACCTGAACGATCGACATCAGGTCGAGCCGCAAAAGTGCAAGGTCGGTCAGGTCGTCCTGCGTAAGCTTTTCGCCGAGCAGGTGCGTGTGAACGCAGCGGAGCCCGCGAAAGCGATCCGCCGACACGCGGGCACGCCCGAAATCGGGCATCTCTATCTGCTTTGCGTTCCCGACCATAACGTGATCGACCTGGCCTTTTCTGTTTATCAGCACGCCGACCTGGCGTCCGGTCTCGTGCGAGATCTCGGTCATTTGCCGCGCGAGTTCCGGTGAAACTATCTGATCCGGTGCCACCCGCCGCGTTCCCAACCGTTCAATGCGGCGAAGCTGGTTATGTTTAAGCCCCTTTGTAAAGCCGTGTATATTGCTAATAAAGCGCTAATCCTCCGATAAATACAGTCTTGATTATACCAAAAGCGGCAAGCAGTGGGCAGCGATGCTTGACGCGCTGGCGCCCTTTTCCCATTTCACTTGTCATGCGTGCCATGTCACCGTACAATTTTGGAACATGCAGACACGAACGCGCCGCCAAAAAGAGGTTCTTGACTTTATTGCAAGGTATATCGACAGCCACGGTTATGAGCCGTCATATCAGGTCATCGCACGCCACATCGGCGTGTCGTCCAAGGCCGGTATCGCCAAGCACATCAAAGCCCTGGAGGCCCAGGGTTGTTTGATGCGGCGTGTCGAGGGACGCGGATTTTCGATCGCCGCGCCTAACGAAGCGAACGGGAGCGACTCGATAATAAAAGTTAGATGGCTTGACGTTCCCGACGGAGACGAGCGGTCGGAAGACTGGCCTCGCTCGGCATTTACGGTCCCGCGATTTCTGCTCGGGTCCAAATTTGATGGAAGCGTTTTTGCCTATCGCGTGCCGGACGATTCGATGGCGGAAAAAAACATTTGCGAAGATGATATTGCCTTGATCGAGGAGCGTTCGTTCGTCCGGGATGGCGATGTCGTAATAGCTTTAATAAAGAAAAGACAAGCCGTTATGAGGATCTACTACCGCGACGGTTCGAAGGTCGAACTCCGCACGGCAGCAGATCCGCCAGAAGTTTTGAAATTTCCGTCGGAGGTTGTTGAGATCCGCGGAGTCTTTCGAGCGATGCTCCGGCCCGTGTCGTAAAGAACCCGGATTTTTCGTCTTACGCGGCCGGGTCCATCATTCGCGCAACACCGCCCAATTTGCCTCAATTTCAGTTTTTGTTCATAATTTCTATTTCTTAAGGAATTATACGTAGTGACAACACCAACACCCAACGCTAGTTATAGCTTAACTTTACGCGTCAGAATTCATAACCTTCCGGGAAAGCTCGGTGAGATAGCGACGGCCATCGGACGCGCCGGCGGCGACATCGAGGGCATCGATATAGTCAGCGTCGGTAAAGATTTTTTGATCCGCGATATAACCGTAAACGCTTCGTCGGAAAAACACGATCAGGAAATTGTCGGAGCGCTGGGGAATATCGACGGGGTCGAGGTAGTAAACGTCTCGGACCGGACGTTTCTGATGCATCTTGGCGGCAAGATCGAGACGGTTTCCAAGATGCCGCTCAAAACACGTTCGGACCTTTCGATGGCCTACACACCGGGCGTCGCACGCGTTTGCGAAGCTATCCACAAGGATCCCGAGAAGGCATACAACCTGACGATCAAGAAGAACACGGTTGCGGTCGTTTCGGATGGAACGGCCGTGCTCGGGCTTGGCGATATCGGCCCTGCTGCCGCGATGCCTGTAATGGAAGGTAAATGCCAGCTATTCAAGGAATTTGGCGGTGTTGATGCCTTCCCGATCTGCTTAAATACAAAAGACCCGCACGAGATCGTTCAGACGATCAAAAATATTGCGACTGCGTTTGGCGGCATCAATCTCGAAGACATCTCGGCTCCGCGCTGTTTTGAGATCGAGGAACGGCTGAAGGAAGAATTAGATATTCCCGTTTTTCACGACGACCAGCACGGAACTGCCGTCGTTGTTCTCGCGGCTCTGATCAACGCTCTGAAGATCGTCGGCAAGAAAATTGAAGATATCAAGGTCGTCGTCAACGGCGTCGGGGCGGCCGGTGTTGCGTGTTCGAAGATAGTGATGGCAGCGGGCGTGAAAAATATAATCGGCTGCGACCAAACCGGCGCTCTTTACGAGGGCCGAACAGAGAACATGAACTGGGTCAAGGATTGGTACGCCCGGAACACTAATCCGAACAAGGAAAAAGGCTCGATCCACGAGATCATCAAAGGTGCCGATGTCTTTTTCGGATTAAGCGCACCCGGCGTTATCAATGAAAACGATCTCGCGAATATGGCGGCGAACCCGATCATCTTTGCCATGGCAAACCCGGTCCCTGAGATCATGCCGGAAGACGCGGCCGGACATGTTGCGGTGATGGCAACCGGCCGCTCGGATTATCCAAACCAGATCAATAATGTTTTGTGCTTTCCCGGAATTTTTCGCGGCGCACTTAATTGCCGTGCATCGAGAATCAACGAAGCGATGAAGCTCGCGGCGGCTAACGCAATTGCGGGCATTATAGCCGATGATGAGCTGCATCCGGACTATATCATTCCATCCGTCTTTGACCGTCGCGTTGGCGAAGCCGTCGCAAAAGAGGTTGAAGAAGCGGCGTACGCCTCGGGTGTCGCTCGACGCGAACGGGCAACAGCCGAAACAGAATTCTGATCACCGAAATCTCTCGTTCATCATTTTGAAGATCGCTTCCCGCTCTTTCTTGTCCGCGATGCTCGCTGTCAGAGCCGTCCCGTATGCGATCTCGCTTTCACCGGCCTCAAGGCCGAGAAAAACCGCATCGGCAAATTCGTCCACATTGACGCCGAATTTGTGCAGACCCGGCGCCTGAAGGTCGGTATCGACCGCGGGCGGAATGATCTCGATAACTTCCACATGCCTGGCTGCCAATTGCTGACGAAGCGAAAGTGTAAATGAATGCAGCGCCGCCTTGGTGGCGCAATAGACCGGTACGTTGGCAAGCGGCACAAATGAAAGTCCGGATGTGACGTTAACGATCGCTGAGTTTTCCTGCTGCGACAGATGCGGACAGAGAAGCCGAGAAAGCTCGATCGGTGCTTCGAGGTTGATGGCGATCTCTGAGTGTGTCGCTTCCCAGGACTCATTAGCTCCTAGATCGACCGCTCGTTGGATGCCCGCGTTGTTTACGAGCGCATTCAGGTTCGGGTATTCGCTTGTCACCCATTCCGCAAGCGTTTTACGCTCTTCGTCCGACGCCAGATCGCATATGCGCGTTTTCAATCCGTCATATTGACGGGCTGCTTCGATTAACTTATCCTCGCGGCGGCCACAGATGATGACCTCATTTCCCTTTTCAAGAAATCGTACTGTCAGAGCAAGCCCGATGCCGCTTGCGCCGCCAGTGATCAGAATTGTGTTTCCGGATAATTGCATAAATTTCAATATTTCATCGATTATTGTAACAATCATCGAACATGGCAAAAAACGTCAAAATTGGAACCTGTGGTTTTCGCTATACAAAAGAAGAGTATGTGAAACTGCTGTCATGCGTTGAAATTCAACACACATTTTACCAGCCGCCGCAGATAAAGACGCTGGAACGTTGGCGGCAGGAGGTTCCGGAACATTTCGAATTTACGTTAAAAGCCTGGCAGCTTATCACGCACGAATCGAAAAGCCCGACCTATAAACGTCTTAGAAAAAAGTTGACCGAAACTGAGTTGGCAGACGCAGGGTCGTTCAAATCGACGCCGATAGTGAAAGAGGCTTTGGAATTGACGCTCGCGTGCGCCGCGGCTTTAAAGGCCCGAACCATATTGTTCCAATGTCCCGCAAGCTTTAAGCCGACCGAAGAAAACATTGAAAATCTGCGCGGGTTTTTCTTGAATGTGAAACGCGGTAAGTTGAATTTTTGCTGGGAGCCGCGCGGTGCATGGCCGGACAATTTGGTGAAAGCCCTCTGTGAAGAGCTAAAACTCTGGCACGTCGTCGATCCGCTTGTGAAACGGACCGTCACGCCGAACAATTGCTATTTCAGACTGCACGGTATCGGCGGCTGGAGATACAAATACGAGGATGGCGAGCTTGAAGAACTTGCCTCCCTGCTCCCGGCCAGACGGTTGTCTTATGTGTTTTTTAACAATAATGAAATGATCGACGATGCGGTCAGGTTCTCAAAAATCGCCGTTTAAAATGGAGAGGGTGTTGAACCGAAGTTCAACACCCCAAATCGTAATTAGCTCGTTTAATGCTAATTTCTAGAATACAGTAAACGTTCTGTATTCTGATTTGATCATACCCAAATCCTAAACCAACTTCGGTATGAAACCATACATTTCATGAACTTTTTTCTCAAAAAATCCCATCACGATCATTGATCGACAAATTTATACCCAAATCCGTGCACGGTCTGAATGAACTGCGGGTGCCGCGGATTTTCCTCCAATTTCTGCCGAAGCCACGCAATATGAACATCCACCGTTCGCGTTGAGGGCATCGCATCATAGCCCCAGACTTCGTCGAGCAAATTGTCTCGTGAATGGACGACGCCGCGATTTTCGACCAGATATTGCAACAGCTTAAATTCCATCGCCGACAGATCGATCGCTTCGGATTGTTTCGTAACCTCGGCGCGTTTGAAGTCGATAGTTACATCACCGAATCGAAAACCTTGGGCAGACGTTCCGTTAGTATGAACCGGTGAGCGGCGGAGCAACGCTTCGACGCGAGCGAGCAGCTCAATCATTTCAAACGGCTTGGTCAGATAATCATCGGCGCCGAGTTTCAGCCCGAGAACTTTGTCTATAGTTTCGCCTTTCGCAGTGAGCATAAGGATCGGCGTGGCGATGCCCTGCTGCCGAAGATCGCGGCACACATCGTAGCCGTTCTTTCCCGGCAGCATCACATCGAGAATGATGATGTCGAAAGCTTCTTCCCGCGCAAGCGAAAGCCCTGCAACGCCGTCTTTTGCGCTTGTGACGGCAAAGCCCTCACTCCGCAGTCGATCGGTCAGCGTGATTATCAGGCCTTCTTCATCTTCGACAAGTAAAACATTCATTAGATCAACTACCCTTAAAACCCTGTCCACCAAAGAAAAATGGATAAAATTCGGAACCGCAGGATCGACTTTTCACTGCGGAATTTCGATCACGAACTTGCTTCCCTTCCCGATTTCACTCTCTGCCAAAACT
>DATJGV010000118.1:0-9208 GCA_035494575.1 Pyrinomonadaceae bacterium
CATCTGTCCGGTAAATGTTTCGCCCGCGATCAGCCAGCCGAGCAGCACCGCGACGATCGGGTTTACGTACGCATAGGTTGCCACAATTGGCGGCGGCGCATTTCTCAGCAGCCAGCTGTATGCTGTAAACCCAATGATCGACCCGAACAATACCAAATAAGCCAATCCGTAGAGGGACGCGCGCGAGATGTGCGAAAGACTAATCCCTGACCACTCGCCGAACAAAGCGCTTACGACAAGCAGCACGGCTCCGCCCGCCAGCATCTGCATACCCGCAGTTTGGATCGCTGATTTCGGAGCAGCCGCGCGAAGCCCAAAGATCGAACCGGCCGCCCAGAAAAACGTCGCGCCGACAAGTGCCAGTGTCGCCCACAGCTGCATCGAGCCGGCGCCCGCGCCCGACGGTCCGTGACCGTTGATCAGAAGCCACACACCCAAAAACCCCGCCAGCAGACCCAAAACCACCTTCAGGTTCGGCCGCGAAGAACGCAGCCACACCCAGCTAAGAATGACGACCCAAAATGGTTCCATTGCGACAAGCAGCGCCGCCAGGCTTGACGAAATATAGCGTTCCGCAAAGACCACTCCGCCGTTGCCGAAAAGCAGCAAAAGCGTTCCGACGATCAGTGCCGACCGCCAATGCTCCGCCTTCGGCTTTTCATAATCCGCCGTAAACCGCGCCCACATCATCAGCACAACGCCAGCGGACAAAAATCGCACACCCGCCATAAGAAGCGGCGGTATAGTATCTATCGCGTACTTGATCGCGAGATATGTCGAACCCCAGATAATGTACACAGCAGCGAACGCCGCGATCATGATCACGGCGTTTCGTCTCTGATTTGAATTAGCTAATGCGTTAACCTGCATAAGTCAAAACCCCTTTTATTTACTGCCCTTGGCTCGTTTTTTACTTCCCTGGTTCGAATCTGGGCCGGTACGTATCGGAAGCGCCGTAGTTTCCTTAAATGTCTGAAGAACAATGGTCGTTCTTGTACCGAGCACGGTCGGTATCGGCTTGATCTTTTCGGTAAGCAGCCGACCGAGTTCCTCTGTGTTCTTGGTTCTGATCTTCAGCCAATAACTGTCCTCACCCGCTACGTCGTGGAACTCAAGCACCTCAGGTATCTCGGAAAGCGCTTCTTCTGCCGTGCCACATTCGCTGCTTCTCACCGCAACAAATGCCGTTAGGCCAAAATCCAAAGCACTCGGATCAATATCCGCGTGATAGCCGCGTATAACGCCACGCTCCTCCATTTTTCGAAGGCGTTCCAGCACAGCCGATGGCGCAAGGCCTACCTGTCGTGCGATTTCAGCGTTTGAGATTCGAGCATCTTGCTGAACAATCTGTATAATTTGCCTGTCAATACCGTCAATCATTCTGTTTTCACTCACCAAAACAGAATAATCGTTGGATAAACGTTTGTCAAGGGATTTTTTGAGGTACGGTGAAGGCCGGAGAAGCCTCAGCATATTAGAAAGAAAATGGATTTATTTCTCGGCAATAGCGAATCACAGCAAAGCTGCCAATTCATGAGGGTTAGGTAAGGCAGTTCGGGCGCCGACGGCGCGGCATTTTAGAGCGGCAACGGCGTTTGCCGAGCGGGCGGCGTCTTCGACCGATTCGCCATTTAGCAAACCATAGATAAGACCGACGCGAAATGCATCGCCTGCTCCGGTCGTGTCCTTGCAGCCACCCGGAACGGAATAGCCGGGCGTTTCGATAAACTTATCGCCGCAGAGCAAGAGCGAGCCGGCTTCGCCAAGCGTCACACCGACAATACCGCATCCGTAACGCGATCGGATCTCGGTCAACGCCATTCGTTTATCAACAATGCCAAGCAGCTTTACCGGAAACTCGGAAGACATTATCAGCATGTCGGCAAGCGGCAGGAGCTTTTCGATTCCGTCGAAAACATTATCGATATCGGACGAAACGACGACGCCTCCGGCTTTCGCCCGTTTTGCCATAGCGATGCAGGCGCGGACATCATGTGGAGTAAAATGAAAGACCTTTGCGTGTGACAAGACATCGAGCGGAGCCTCGGCCTCAGTAAACGCAAGTTTTTTATCGCGTTGCCAGATGACCGTCCGCTCGCCGTTTCGTTCATCGATGACGATAAATGCGATCTGCGTTTTGGCTCCTTCGATCTGTTGTGCGTATGTCAGATCGACGCCCTCGTCGCGGAGCGTTTGCATTCCAAAATCGCCGGCCGCATCCGTACCAAAGCGGCCGATATAAGCCGCCCTAATTCCAAGCCGTTGTAGTCCCGCCATCGTTGTTGCAACCTCGCCGCCGGCAGCCTGGGTGTACTCCGTAAGTTCGACCTTCGAATTAAACGCCGGGTAATGCGGCACCTGTATTAGAAAATCGACAGCATTTGTGCCGAAACCGACAACATCAAATTCGCGTACCGCGTGCACCTTAAAGGGGAATTGCATTCTACAATTTACTCTGCGAAAATTTTTCTACGATCAATTCTTGCCAACCGTTTTGATAAAAGTTAGATTGGTTAGCATAAAATTTTTTCACTGGTTCGTAAGTGATTTGCAATTAAATTTATAAGATTTTTGGAGAAAAGAAAAAATGCCGACAGCGATTTGCCCTGAATGCGATGAAGAAGTTTACGTTGATGCCGAGTCGGAGCAAGGCGATGTTGTAACCTGTGACGAATGCGGCACCCACCTTGTAGTAGTTGGTCTCGACCCGATAGAACTCGACGTACGCGAAGATCACGAATCGGACGACACGCCGGAGGACGAAGATTTCGAATCGTACGATTACGAGGACGACAGATATTAGTCGGGATTTATTCTTTCTGATGGAATTACCGCTTCATCTGGTAACCGGCGCGGTTTTGGCGTATCACGTAGTCTTTGGATGTTTCGATCTTTACTGAATGGAATTTACCGTCATTACGATTTTCTTCGCTCGGATAGAACGCGACGGCGTACGAAGACGTTATTTCCTCAGCGAGCGATTTAAATAGATCGTCAAAATTCTTTGCCGTCGCGTAAAAGCTTTTTCCGCCTGTTTTTTCGATCAGGCCGCTGGCTTCCAATGGGGTAAGCAGCGGCTTGTCGCTTTTTTGCAGCCGCGAAAAGGACGGCAATATCACCGAATAGATGCTCGTCTCGAACGCGTTCGCTCGCTCGATAACCGTTTTTGGCGAAACCACATCACCAACCGGAAATCCGTCAGTTACAACGATAACCGCCCGTTTGGGCAAACGGCCCTTAAGCGTCGGCGGTGACTTTTTTCTGAGCATACGGATCGCGTCGTCAACCGCGTCGTAGGCGTGCGTCGAAAGTCCGTCCGCGTCGCGTTCCAGTTTTGCAAATGTCCGCTCAAGCTTATCGGGGCGATTCGTAAACCCTTGCAGCGTCATCACGTCCATTCCAAACGCGGTTATCGCAAAGTACGAGTTATAATCCGCCAGTTTTTTAATAAACGTATCCATCGCCGAGCGAAGGCGCTCAAGTTCCTGCGGCGTCATGCTGCCCGACACGTCCAATGCAAAAACGACCGAGAGCGGTCGCGTTGGGTCCTCTTTTTTTATAGGTTGAAAAAAATCGATCTGTCGCGGCATGCCGTCCTCAATAACCCGAAAATCTTTTGAGTCGAGATTACGGACAGGGTTTCCATCCTTGTCGGTAACGGTAATTTCAAAAGCTGCAAGATCGGTGTCGATGCGCAGCACATCATCGGACTGCGCCGACGCAGGTATCACCACCAGCAAGATCGCGAAGAAGAGAATCGCAAAAATTGCGCCCGATCGCGTTCTCAAATTAAGGGCCAACATTTCCATCGTTCAAATTGAACGGACTGCATTAACCTTTGTAAGCAAAATGACCGACACAAAAAACAGAGCAATAAAACGGCTCTTATTTTCCTGCAAAAAACGGCTGTTTTCTAATAATAGATTTTGGCACGCCGTTTGTATAGCCTTACGGTGCGACGCTGCTGAAAAACGGCGGCACGCGTCGAAACAATGGATAGTTGATAACTTGGACATTCTCCCACACTCTTATTCTTGTCCATCCAAAACAATGAGAAACCTCGCCGACAATGCAAACAAGACCGAAACCAGCATCATTTGGTATGTGATGCTCGGCGCGGCCGTTTTGTCCGTCGCATTTGCCGGATTTTCTTTAATATCATTTTCGGTTACAGGCATTATAGTACTCGTTATTTCGATCTTTGTTTCGGTGCTGCTGACAAGGTATACCGCGGCCATCCCGAACACTCGCTTAATTCTTTCCACAAAAAATATATTCGCGTTCTGGGGGATTATCTGGCTCGGCACGGGCGGCGGCATTCTGCTCGGTGCAAGCGCTTCGCTGACCCGGGCATTCAAATGCCGGAATGTGGGTTGCGACAGGACGTTCCCCATATTTGCCGATATCACCGCAACCTGTGTTGCGGGCTTTTTCTTTTACGTAGCGCTCGGATATACTTCGGCCCTTTCAGGTAAGCTGGCGATCGGATCGCTGGGCACTCCGGCAGGAGTGGTCGCCGCTGTTATGCTTGCGGGCCTCGTGCATTTTCTGCTTAGCTCGCTCTTGAATTACATCTATTCCCGTTCGAAGAATGATGCCCCGGTAAGCCGACTCGTAGCCGACAGGTTCGTTTTCCCCGCCGTAGATGAAGCCGTTAGTTTGCTCGCCACCATCGCCCTTTATTTCATTTTTGTTCAGTTCGGCATCGAATTCGGGCTCGTTGTTGTGCCGCTGGCGATCATTGGCGATGTGGCCTATAAGATACACAGAAGCCGTCTTGCCCAAAAGACCAGGCAGATAAGCGAGGCAAGCCGGATCCACCTTGCTACGGTCGAGGCACTCGCAACCGCGATCGATGCTCGTGATCAGGTCGGCATCGGCCATGTCAGACGAACGCAGATCTATGCCATCGGCATAGGTGAACTACTTAATCTGTCTGAAAGCGAAATAAATGCGCTGCGAACCGGCGCTCTGTTGCACGATATAGGCAAGCTCGCCGTGCCTGACCATATTTTGAACAAACCCGGCCGGCTAACGCGTGCGGAGCTTGAGAAAACCAAGATCCATGCTTCGGTCGGAGCTTCAATACTTGAAAAGGTGGGCTTTCCGGACCCGGTAGTTCCGACGGTCAAGTACCACCACGAATGCTGGGACGGAGGTGGATATCCCGAAGGATTGCGGGGGCATAACATACCGCTTACCGCCCGGATATTATGTGTCGCCGATGCGTACGACACGCTGCGCGGAGCGCGGCCGTACCGGCCGGCTATCTCGCGCGATGACGCTTGCAGTTATCTGCTAAACGGCGCTGGTTCGCAATTTGACCCGATGATCGTCAATGTTTTCCTGAACAATCTAAAGAGCCTCGAGGCGCAGATAGAAAGAAAAGGGCTTTCCTACAACCTCGACACACCGGGAGCTCTCGATGTTTCAAACGAACCAAATTTCGTTTCGGATCAAAGTTATGTCGAACAGATCAAACGAGCCAACCGCGAAGTATTTACTCTATACGAACTGGCCCGTGAATTTGGATCATCCGTGAACCTGCACGAAACACTTGCGTTGTTTACCAGAAAAATTGGGGAATTCGTGCCCTTCGATACCTGCACCGTTTACTTGCTGGATTCAACTAGGGAAACCGCAGCCGCGGAACATATCGACGGAAAAGGCGGCCCCGCCTTCAAGGGACGTCATATCCGCGTCGGCGAGGGGCCGACCGGCGAAGCCCTAAAAACAGGAACGATCGTCAAGAACGTCGATCCGGCGCCTGATTTTCCGGTATCGCAACAGGATCTTGTTGACGATTACGTCGCGATGGTCTCGCTGCCGTTGCACGCCGATGACTCATTGATCGGTGCCGTTTCCTTATACTCACGCGAGGCATCGGGCTACGGCGACGAACATCTGCGTTTGCTCGAAACAATTTCCAGAATTGCGGCGGATGCGATCGCAAAATCGCTCCGGCATCTCGAAGCGGAGACTTACGCGCTGACCGATCCGATGACAGGCTTGCCGAATGCTCGAAGCTTGCAGGCCCAGTTTGAGAAAGAAGCGGCGCGAGCGATGCGCGGCGGGACCAGTTTCCAGCTGCTTATGCTCGATCTGGACGGGTTTAAGGCGGTTAACGATACGTTCGGACACAAGACCGGCGACCGTATGCTTAAGGAGATCGGCAGGATCATCCGGCTGCAGCTGCGCGATTACGATTTTCTCGCACGATATGCGGGTGACGAATTTGTTGCGATCATACCGAACGTCAAACCCGAAGATGTCACCGACCTGTGTGCACGCATAGAATCGGCCGTAAACAGTTTTGCTCTTCAGACCGGCGAGGGCGTCGCGCGTGTCGGCGTAAGCCTTGGCGCGTCCGGTTACCAAAAAGTCGGTGACACGTTCGATGAAATGATAGTCGCAGCGGACAAAGCGATGTATGCTGACAAATCCAACCGGAAGCGGCTTCACGAATCGAGTACGAATCTGACCGCAGAATTACGAAAACCTGTCGAGGCCAGCCATTTCCCAGTCGAGGCCGGCCCTATGGAAGTTATTTCGCTGGAAGATATAGAGTCGCACATCATTCCGGCCGAAGGCTGCATCGTCGAACTCGACGAAACACACATTATTTCAACCGCAGTTAATTAGGATCCAAGGACAACTAGAAGGCCTGTGAGAACCGGAAGTGTATCTGGTTTTGATGCAGGCGGTAGATAGCGTTCGGACCATTGCCCTGGGGTATCAGGAATTCGGGCGGGTTTAGAAGGAACCCGTAGTCGATGCCGAATTCCCCTCCGATCGGAGTTTTGAGCCGGAATCCCAGCCCGACCGTATGCGTCCAGAGAGCGCGCAGGTTTTGCTGAAATACATCGTTCGCGGGAACGTCCGGCGGATTAAAAATATCGCCGACGCGTCTGAACACATTGCCTCCGTCATAGAATGGAACAGCCCGAAGCGATTTTGTGAGCGGAATACGTGCTTCAAGATTCACAACAGCGAGTGCGTTTCCGCCAAAAGGAACCGTGAACGGATCGAGCGTTACCGTCTCGCCTTTGCTGTTACGGAATGTTCCCTGCGGAACGACGACGACGCGCGGACCGGCCTCCTCGAAAGCGAAACCGCGAAGCGTGTACGGGCCTCCTGCAAAGAAACGTTCGCTGATCGGTAAAAGGCCGTCCAGCCCGGGAAGCTGAGCCGAAGAAAAACGGTTTCCTTTTGAAAAAACATTCGCAACACCAAGAACCGCCCGCGTCGCAAACGTTGTGTTATGAAGCTGCGGAAAGGTGTAATAAAGATTGTACGACGCCTGGAACTTGTTAAAGCCGATGTTGGCTCCGATAGCGGGCAGTGAGACGTTGTATTCAGCCGTGAAGTAATCTCCACGTGTCGGATCGGTGGCGTTGTAGCGGCAGCGATCGCCGGGTTCGCCTTTCTCTATCAGTTCAAGCAACGAATATTTTACCGAGCAGTTTTCGCGCGTATCGCGAACGAAGGTCGCTCCGAATCCCGATATTCTAATCTTGGCATCGGGCCGCAAAAGATCCTTGACCAAAAGGCTCTCAAAATTGAACAGCCGAACGTCCTCAAACCGGTACCGGACGAACAAAATGCTGCGCTGTTTCCGATTTATCGTGCGGTTCGTTTCCGCCGTGAAGGTGAGCCGGTTTATCGTCGGGTCGCCGGCCTTGTTTCCAAAATCGTCGATCGGGTTCCCGTTTTCGTCGATCCGCTGGACTATTCCGAATGTTCCTTTGTCGAAGGCGGAGCGGAAAAAGCGCGTCACCGTCGAATCGCGCTGATACTGGGCCGTCAGGGTCAGCGGAGCAAAATGGTCTTTGCCGTCCGGCATAAATCTTGGGTTGATAAAATCGAACTGCACGAGCTGCTGGCGTTGGCTCCAGCTTATGCGGGAGCCGGCTTGCCACAAGTTTCCCAGGAAGTTGTAGTGGCGAATGTCGAAAAAGCCATTCAGGCCAATATCCGTTGAATACCCGCCGCCGTACGACATCACCCGCGGCGCTTGTTCCTCGACACTTACGATCACGTCGGTTGATTGGCTGCCGTCAGGTCGCGTTCCGGCGGGCTGCGGCTTTATCTCGACACGGCTAAATGCGTCGCTGGAGTACAGGTTTTGCTCGCTCGTGTAAATATCGCCTGCCCGCAAAAAATCGTTCGGGTGTAATGTTACCGCTTTTACGATGGCCTGGGTTTTTGTTTTCTGATTTCCTGTGACAAGAACGCGGTCGATGACCACTTTTTTGCCTTCATTTTCGACATTGAACTGGACCTTGATAAGCTTTTCGCCCGTATTCGAAGCAACTGTTGGTTCGATAATGGACGAGGTGATCCGGGCGTAGTAATATCCGCGCTGCGAGTAGAATTCGGAAAGTTTTCTTTCGGCGTTTCTGATTCTCGCCCGCGAATAATTCTTTCCCGCAAGCGTCGAGATCTGTTCCAGCAGTTCATCCTTTGGTATCTCGACATTGCCCGCGACATCGACGGTGTCCACAACAGTCGGCTGACCTTCGTCGATAACGAATGTGATGATCAGGTTATCGCCGGTCGTCGAAACACCTTGATTAACACGGACCTGCGCGTCGCGGTAGCCAAGCTCGCGCATAATGCCGCGGATCGTGTTGGCATCGGTTTCAAGTATCCGCTCGCTTGTGTACCCGCGCCCATAGCCGAACAGTGGAATAAAGCTGAGAATGTTCGCCGTTTGCGATTCCAATACGGAACGAACGTCGTCGATGGTCAGCTTGTCGGTGCCGGTGATCCGGATGTCCGTAAGCGTCAGCTTTCGGTTCAGGTCGGCTTTGTACGTAAGATCGACTTTGCGGTTTGTAAGGTCGGCACTGCCGAGCGCAGAGCACAAAAACTCCGTATTGTTGTCAATAGAGCTTGCTTCACCCTCGGCAAACGGCGGCTCGACGGAACAGATGGGTTTGACGTCTGCAAAGAAATATCCCCGCTCCTGAAAAAAGTTTTCAAGCCTGCGTTCGCCTTCTACGATCGCAGCATAGTCCAGCGTTCCATCCCGTTTGACAGGCAGGAGATTTTTTTGCGTCGTTTGTCCTACCTTTTCCGATTTACCCGCATCGACCGTCACTTTCACGGTCGGGCCGACCTTGCCGGTCAGCTCTATTGCGATCGCGTTTTTATCGCTGTCGTAAACAACGCGTGGCTCGTCGAGTTCCGGCGCCAGAAAATCCGC
>DATJGV010000119.1:0-3574 GCA_035494575.1 Pyrinomonadaceae bacterium
TATCCAGAACGAGAAACGCAACGAAATAACTCTGAAAAAGAACATCCACGTGCGTATAGGCGGCAAGATCGCGTCCGTTTCTCATATGGCGGAACACCGTGTCATATGCGATTGACCGACCCGAGTTGCCGCCGTTCTGGATCGTTTCGTATTCGTTCGGGTCGGTCATGTAATCGGCCCCGCCACTGCCGACCGGTAAAAACGTCCGGTACCTCTGATCCATCGGCTGGGCACCGTAAAAGGTTGGCTGTACCATGAATTGCGAGATATACGGCCCTTTCACGTTGCCGTCGCCCGCGACGAACTGCCCGCGGAAAAGATTCTGCCGGGTAACGGGGTACGGAAACTGGTTGTTTGCTCCGCTCGCAAGAAACGACATATTGTTCATATCGGCGACAGCCTGACCGACAAGCGGGTCGGTGGCGTATTCGATGAACGGTACATCCGCCAACAGAGAGCCCCAGTAGTGTTCGACCATCTCGGCTGCGGTCTGGGCGCTTGCAACGCTCGGAGCAGCCGGTATAACCGTGGCATGAGAATCGGTTCCTTCAAGATCGAATGCGAGTGCCCCTTGCGGGCCGTTGAGTCTGGAGTTTCCACCTCCTCCCGGTGTTCCCAACAGAATATTTTCAAAGCTGGCAAAGTCACCGGATTCGAAGGCCCTTCTCAGGCTCCGCATAGCATCCGCGTTTGGAATACCGAGGGCGTCATGCCGAAGGGCCTTACTATAATTCCCGCTGAAGTCCGTGAATCTTGCAATGTCTCCGTTATCTGATTGAACGCCTACGTTGATCCTCTGGGCCAAAGCGGCATTCTTTCTGTAATTAAAGCAATCATTCATTCGGCCCGGAACTGCATTATCCGCCGCTTCGACGCCTGACGCCTTGCTGCCGGCAAAGGGTACGGTTCCGATGGCGGCGACCGTAACGGTAGCTTTGCCTAAATTTCCAACAAACTTTCGTCGAGATACCACTGAGGGGTTGTCCTCTTGTTCGGAATCGCGCTTCATTTTGTGAGTCCTCCTGTGAAGTTAAAAGTATAGTTGCACGCATTTTCCCGGGCTTTGGGCGGAACTATACCAGTCTTTATCAACTTATGTAAATAAAAATTCTCAGCTTTAAACCGACGTCCACGAATGCCCTAAATTGTCTAAATGGGAGCGTTTTCAATTTTTGCTCTTGCCCTCACTTGCGAAATCCATGATCGTTGCCGATGAATTGTTTCTGGACAAATTAATTACCGGGGTAATAAGCAAACTGATCGTCGAAACAGGTGTTTACCGCACAGCCTCCCATAAAAGTCGTCATTTGATCGACGAGTTGATCCTGTATTGCAGCACCGTGATATCTGACAACCAACAGCACGTCTGCACGACGTATATCTAGCAAACCGGGACCGGCGAGTAATTCACCGCTATACGGACCGCCGATACCGATCCACGCGCCGAAGTCTCCGATGCCGTTGCCGCTGACAAGGCGACCCGTCGCATTCACCGCTGAGGATTGCACTGCCGCTTGCTGAGTCGGATCCAACAGATCGGCCGGCACAGAACATTGATGCGGAGTGACACAATTTTCCGGGTTATTGAAAATTACCCACCACAGCGTGTAAACGCCCGGCGTGAGATCCGAGGTGTGTATAGTGGTCGTCAGTCCGTTGCTATTTCGCAATAGCTGGGAACCGGAACCGGCGACTTCAGTGCCATCAGAAACCCGTGACATCACCCTCGAGTTGATCGATGTCCTTTGAGCCGAAACGAACAGCGGCTGAACCATTACCAGGGCGATCGCAAACATCATCGCCAAAATTCCTGCTAGCTTAGATCGTAAATACATAATCCTTCTCCTTCTTTGTTTTTTTTGATACGGACCATATTCGAATGGCGTTAATTCCATCGTCCTCCGCATTTCTTTTGAAAAATCGCCCTGATTTGGCGTATATAAAAACACACCGCTACTGCCACATGATGTGCTACAATCGGGCATCACCGTTATTGAACGTAAATGTAGCCCCCTTTGGTGAAAAAAGTCCTTTGGTTTGGATTAGGTTTCTATTAGGTGTTTATTAAATCGATATGACGCCGGGTAACGGTCATTTTCGGTTCGGAGAGTTTGAGCTCGATCTCGGGCAACGACTTCTCATGAAGAACGGTAGTGAAATTCCTCTCACGCCGAGGGCGATAGCCTTGTTCATGGTGCTGTTCGAGAATCGTGGCTACATTGTCGAAAAAGACACGCTGATGGAACAGGTGTGGGGTGACACCTTTGTCGAGGAAGGAAATCTCGCGTACACCGTAAGGCTGCTCCGAAAAGCTCTCGGAGACGACCCTGATTCTCCCAAATACATTCAAACCGTTCCGCGGCGAGGTTATCGTTTTGTAGCCGAGTGGCAGGCTGTTAAAGAAACACCGTCAAAGATCCGATCAGCGTTTTCCCAAGGTGTCTTCGGCAACGGATTGGCGGAGGTGATCGGCAGCAGCCTGATCGGCCGGGAAAAGGAACTTGCCGAATTAACAAAATTGCTGGAAAACGACAAGGTGGGTTTCGTTACGCTGACCGGACCGGGCGGAACCGGTAAGACGCGCCTTGCAAAAGAGATCTCGGCCCTGATCGGGAAGCAGTTTTCTGAAGGGGTGGTCTTTGTTGATCTTACGGCCGTTACCGATCCGCTGCTCGTCGCATCTGCGATCGCTCACGAACTGGGCATAAGAGAGGTCGGCACAAGTCCGACACTGGACATCCTCTCAGAACATTTTCGCGAAAAATCTTCGCTGCTGATATTGGACAACTTTGAGCAGGTAGTATCCGCGGGCGTTCAACTCGTGCATATCATGCGTGATGCTCCGAAACTCAAGATATTGGTAACCAGTCGCGAGCCCCTGAAGGTAAGTATCGAAACGGAATATCGTGTTCCCCCTCTTGGGGTACCGGCCCGCGAAACGAAAGCGACCATTTCGGACTTGATGCAATTCGGGTCGGTACAGCTGTTTATTCAGCGGGCCAGAGCGGCAAGGCGCGACCTGGAACTAACGGACGAAGATGGGGATTCGCTTGCCGGTATCTGTACACGTCTCGATGGACTGCCGCTCGCCCTGGAACTTGCAGCATCACGTGCCAAGGTGCTTTCAATTCGCGAAATTCATTCAAAACTCGAAAACAGATTGGCCCTGCTAACCGGCGGTTCGCTGGATATGCCTAACCGCCAGCAGACAATGCGGGCGACCATTGAGTGGAGCTACGGACTTCTTAGCGAGCTGGAAAAACAGGTTTTCGCCCTGCTTTCAATATTCGAGGGCGGTTTTACATTCAACGCCGCGGAAAAAGTTTTGACCGATCTCAATGAGGACGAACTACATTTTTCCGAAACCGATATTGTTAATGCTATTACGTCGCTCACCGAAAAAGGATTGCTTCAATCAGAGAAGTCTACAGCCGGGGAGATCCGTTTTCGCATGTTGGTCGTAGTAAGGGATTTCGCGTCGGAGGTTCGGTTGCAGGGTAAGGCGGCTGAGTCGATCTCGCATTCGCACGCGGATTATTTTCTGGATTTTGCTGAAACGGCCGCCCCGTATTTC
>DATJGV010000120.1:0-5999 GCA_035494575.1 Pyrinomonadaceae bacterium
CTTAACTGAGATCGGCGGCGAAGGCGGCCTGATCGCGGTCGATGCAATGGGAAATATTGCATTGCCATTCAACAGCGAAGGTATGTATCGCGGCTTTGTTACATGGAATGATGCCGGAAGAGTCGAAATTTACAAGTCTTAAACTATTTCCGTCTCTTTTTTGAAGGCTTCGCTACCTTGTTAAATTCCAGAGAAAGATTGATCCAATATTCAAAATCTTTCTTGTTTCTGTAGCCTTCTGGCCTCACAAAGACAAAGCCTTTCATCAGCCGCTTACCGTGGATCATCGGCTCGGTACCGTTTCTTTCAACCGCTTCGTCAAATTTCTCCGGCCCAATGCGGCACATCAGCCGGTCGTCTCTCAGGCAGATGCACATCTTCTCATCAACCATGAAGCACATGCCCTGGAACATCGTCACTTCGCGGACGTTTTCCTGCCCCGAAAGTGCTTCGCGAATTCTGTTCGCTAACGTTCGGTCATATCCCATAATTACAATGTTATCCCGCAGCTTTCGCTTCGTTCACAATGTCCCTGATCTCCTGCACATACCTTATGTCGTCGGGGACGCGGTCGGCGAGTGTGACAACGAGTTCGCCTTTTCGTCCGTGTTTTATGGCGTGGTGTATCGCGTCGCGGCTTTCGGCGATCAGACGCACCTGCGGTTTCTTTTCGCTCTTGGCAATTCCCTCTTTTAAGAGGCGATACATATCTTCTTCAGGTCGTCCGCGAAGGTAGTTGCCGCGACGAATAACAATTCGGTCAAATGTATCTGCCGCGATCCTTGCCAGTTCGCGGATATCTTCATCGCGGCGGTCGCCCGTACCGTTAAGCACGACCGTGCGGTATTTGTTCGGCAGCTTATTGATAAATTTTTGCAGTCCCGACAGGCCGGCCGGATTGTGAGCGTAGTCCATTAACACGGTCACGTCGCCCACCTCGACGAAGTTGAGCCGTCCCGGCGTCTGAGCCGTTCCCGCGTTGAACGTTGTCAATCCGACACGAATGTCCTCGATGGAAACGCCGTGAACAAAACAGCCGAGCGTTGCCGCAAGCACGTTCTGGATCATAAATTCGGCGCGGCCGCCATACGTCAGTGGTATGTTTACAACGCGTTCGACGCGGACCTTCCATTTGCCTTTCAGGATCGTGATATAGCCGTTTTCGTAAACGCACGAGACGCGTCCGCGCTTTGCCTGGCGTTCGATGTTGGGGTGGGTTTCGTCCATCGAAAAATAGACGCAGTGGCCGTCAACCAGTTCCTTCATGCGGTAAACCAGTTCGTCCTCGGCGTTCAGCACGGCGTAACCTTTTTTTGAAACGGCTCGGGGAACCACCGATTTCACGCGTGCAAGGTCTTCCAGCGTATTTACATCCTTTAATCCGAGATGGTCCGCGGCGATATTTGTCACGATGCCGATGTCGCAGTAATCGAACCCGAGGCCTGAACGGATGATGCCACCGCGAGCGGTTTCGAGAACCGCGACCTCGACGGTCGGGTCTTTTAGCACAAGCTGTGCCGAGACCGGACCGGTGTTATCGCCCTGCAAGATCTGCTGATTCTGGATATAGGTGCCGTCCGTTGTAGTAAACCCGACCGTCTTGCCGCTTCCCTTCAGAATATGCGCGATCAGCCGTGTCGTCGTCGTTTTTCCGTTCGTTCCGGTTATCGAAATGATCGGAATTCGCGACTGAGCACCGCGCGGGAAAAGCATATCTATAACGTGCTCTGCAACATTGCGCCCGATGCCCTCGCTAGGCGCAAGATGCATACGAAAACCCGGTGCAGCGTTTACCTCTATGATCCCGCCGTCGTTGTCGCGGAGCGGCTCGGACACGTTCGGAGCGATGATGTCGACACCGGCGACATCGAGGCCGATTATCTTTGCGATGCGCTCGAACAAGAACACATTTTCAGGATGGACCTCATCCGTGCGGTCGATCGCCGTGCCGCCAGTCGAGATGTTCGCGGTCGTCTTTAGATTAAGAACTTCGTCCTTTGGCAGAACGGATTCAAGCGTATAATCCTTCGCTTTGATCAAACGCATTGTCTGTCCATCGACCTCGATTAGCGTAAGAACGTTTTCGTGGCCATAACCGCGACGCGGATCGGCATTCGTCTTGTCGATGAGTTCCTGGATCGTGCTTTTGCCGTCGCCAACTATATGAGCCGGCAGGCGTTCGGCAACCGCGATCAGGCGGTTATTCACGATCAGCGCACGAAAATCAGCTCCCATAAGCTGCTTTTCGACGATAACCCATCGCGAATATTCCTTTGCCCGTTCGAACGCGACCTTGGCGTGTTCCAGATCGGTAATCCCAACGGTCGCGCCTTTTCCGTGGTTGCCGTCGAGAGGTTTGATAACGACCGGATACCCGACCGCGTCGATCGTGCTTTCGAGTTCGTCCTCGGAGCGAATTCGGTAACCTTTCGGCACCGGTACGCCCATATCGCCAAGCAGCTTTTTGGTCGCGTCCTTATTTCCGGCAATATCGACGGCGATCATATTCGTATTCGCCGTCGTTGTCGCCTGAATGCGCTTTTGGTAAATGCCGTAGCCAAGTTGGACCAGCGATTGATCGTTGAGGCGAATGAATGGGATGTCGCGCGATTCGGCCTCTTCAACAAGCGAGCCTGTGGATGGGCCGAAACGCACGTCCTCGCGGATCTCGCGCATTTCCTGTACGTCTTTTGCGATCGCTTCGGCCACTTCGTCGAGCGGTTTGTCCTCGGCAATATTCAGGAATAGTCGAACCGCGGCACGCCCCGCGAAGCGGCCGACCTCTTCTTCCATGTAACTGAACACGATGTTGTAAATGCCGCGCTCGCCTGTCTCGCGCGTTCGGCCATAGCCCACGTCCATTCCCGCGAGCGTTTGCAGCTCGAGCGCGAGATGTTCGATAACGTGGCCGGCCCACGTGCCCTCGTCGACACGACGCAGAAATCCGCCCTCTTCCTGATAACTGCACCCGTGCGAAACAAGCGACGGCATAACGGCTTTGAGACGCTCGGAAAACCCGGGAATCTTGTGCGTCGGCTTGTCTTCGTAATCGTCGATATCGAGACGAACGATGATCAGGTTTTTCCAATAACCGCTCCAGTAATTTGGCCCGCGAAGGGTTCTGATCTCTAAAATTTTCATATTTTTTCAACGCAAACACCGAAATCGCCCGCAAACCAATGTCCTGAGAATCCTTGTATCATAACTAAAACTATTTACTATACATGCAAATTCGAATAAAATATCCTGATGCGCTTTTTGCAGCGGTCCGGTAAAACGATACCGCCGGCAGAAAGCCCGATATTGAAAACCCGACAGCCGGCCGCCATCCGCTGTCCCAAAAAAACTTGTGGGACAGTGGGACAACGGGACAAGAGTGTAAACCTTGTGTTTGTAATGGCTTACCTTTTTGGACTTGTCCCAGCATGGGACAAATTGGGACAAAACCGTAAGATATAAAATTTACATTACTCAATATCCGGCAACAAAAATTCACTCGGCGGCTGCAGCGGGTGTCGCCCCAGGAAGTCATAGATCAAGCCGTCACGGAGCACGTGCAGCCTCACGCCGCACACGCTGAATGGCTGAGATTCATCGACCTCCGCGATCTCGTTATAGGTTATTTCCGAGCCATCGACTATCGTTGCCGAACCGGCTCCGAAAACCTCGAGAATGCCTTCGCTGTTGAGAATGATGGCCGTATTTTCGTCGATCCCTATACCCAGATTATACGGATTATACGAAACGGCCGTGATCAGGCGGCTGATACGGCCCCGTTCGGTAAAATGCTGGTCTATGATGATGTTTTTGAGAAATCCGAGACCAGGCGAAAGCCGCACGCTGCTTTTATGCGGATGCGAGGTCGATTCGCCGCGGACGATCATCGATGTGCTCATTCCTGCCGCACCGGCGCTGGTTCCGGCCACTACGATATCGGTTTCGCGAACCAGCTTACGCAATTTCGCCGAAAACTTGGTCCCGCCCAGCACCGAGACGAGCCGCATCTGGTCGCCTCCGGTGATAAAAACTCCGGTCACGCCGTCGAGCAATTCGTCCGGGTCTGCCTGAAAAACATCCTGACGCGAGGTTGCACGCAGCACACGCGGATTAGTAACGCCCAGATTACGAAATGCCTGTGTGTAAACGTCGGCCGCAAATTCGGGAAAATCAGACGCGACCGGCACGATCAGAACTTCGGCGTCTTTGTCCCCGGCAAGCGATAAGAATTTTTTCAGTATGCGACGCTCGTTGTACTTGTCCTCGGCACCGCCTATAACCAATAAATGACCGCCAATTATCTCGCGGTCGGCTTGTTCAGTCATTATACCTTTTCGACAGTTAGATTTTGTTAAAACTAGATTTAAGTTATTGTAAAGTTGAACATTGGTCAAGAAATGCAGAAGTTAGTTTCGAGTTCCAGGTTCCGCGTTTCAAGTCTCGGTCCCGGAACTAAGAGATCTGAGACCAAGCTTCAACACTTACCCTTAACTCGGAACCCGGAACTTGAAACTTAGAACTAAGATCATATGAAGATCCCTCTCCTCAACGATTTTGAACGCACGTTCAACGATCCTGTTTGGACGGGAATTGCGTCGATGATATGTCGCGAAAACCGCATTCCCTACGCGTTTTTAAAAAGAGCGGATCAGGGTGAGAACATTGTGTTTCTTATTGACAAAGACTACGTTCTGAAGATCTATACGCCGATGAAAAACGGCTACGAGCGCGAAAAGACCGCCCTGCGGTTTGCCCACAATAAAACCTCGTTGCCGATTCCGCAGATCGTCGCCGACGGCTCTGTCGAAGGCTTCGATTACCTAATAACCACCAGTCTCGACGGCGAAACAATGGCGCGAAGTGAATGGCTAAAACTCGACCGAAAATCGCAGGTCGGTCTGCTAAAACAGCTCGCCGAAGGTCTCCGCGAACTCCACTCGCACGACGCCAGCGAAATACATTTTGCCTGGCGCGAATTCATCGAAATTCAGGTCCAGTCGGTGCTCGAACGACAGCGCAGCGCCGGTGGCAATCCGGAATGGCTCGACAGCATTCCGAAATTCATAGATGAAAACCTAAGCCTGCTGCCTGTAAAGTATGGCGATGTGTTCATGCACGGCGACGTGCATTTCGGCAATACCTTGATCAGCCGCGTCTCCGGAACCTTGCAGTTTACGGGCTTGTTTGATTTTGCCGATTCGCTAAAGGGTTTTCGCGAATACGAATTTGTCGCGATCGGTGTGTTGATGATACAGGGTCAAGGCGAACTTCAACGTGAATTCTTCCGCGCCTATGGCTATCGCGACGACGAGATCGATATTAACCTTCGCCGCCGTCTGATGCTGCTGACCATTCTGTACGAATGCAGCAGTTTGAAACGATACGCGCTTAGATTGAGGCCGGACGCCGTGAATCTAACTTTGGAGGAATTGGAAAGGGAAATTTGGAATTTTGTCGTTTAGGAAGTTTTAGTTCTTGAAAGAGTATCCTTAACGTCGTTCCGCCGCCAGTTCTTTGGTTTCATGAATCTCTTGCAAGCTCCGCACTTCAACCTTTTTCGCCGATTTCTTGGTTCCGATCGCCTCGACCAAGGCTTCCGCCCCGGTGATGGTTGTTACGCACGGCACATTGAATTGCAACGCGGCTTTGCGGATCGCCTGTTCGTCGTAATGCGACGTCCGGCCGAGCGGAGTATTGATGATCAGCGAGATCTCGCCCTGGCGGATAAGATCGGCGATGTTCGGACGGCCCTCGTTGACCTTAAAAACGCTTTCGCAGGTCAGGCCGACCTCACGCAAACGATTTGCAGTGCCGTAAGTGGCAACGAGATCGAAACCAAGATTCGCCAGCCGCCTCGCAAGAATAGCAGCCTGGCCTTTGTCGGCATCAGTCACCGAAATAAATGCCTTACCGCTTGTCGGAAGTTTAATCCCTGCACCCTCCATTGCTTTTCCGTATGCTTCGCCAAATGTCGCGCCGACGCCCATTACCTCGCCGGTCGA
>DATJGV010000121.1:0-5790 GCA_035494575.1 Pyrinomonadaceae bacterium
GTCGCAATGGGCGAAGCCGGGAAATGGACACGAATCTTAGGCCTCGCATATGGCTCGCCGTTGACCTATGCATCGCTCGAATCGGGCAGCGAAACGGCTCCGGGCCAAATATCCGCACGCGATCTCGTCGGGCTCTACCGATCTAAAATACTGGATGAGACCACAGCTGTTTACGGAATAATCGGCGGTAACACCAGCTACTCAATGTCGCCGTATATTCACAATGCCGCGTTCGCCGCAAAGGATCTGAACTGTGTGTTTGTGCCGCTCCAGACCGCCGATCTCGGCGAATTTGTTCGCCGGATGGTAAAGCCCGATACACGCGAGATCGAGTTAAATTTTGCCGGTTTTTCAGTGACGGCGCCGCACAAACAGGCCATCATTCCGCATCTCGACAGGATCGACGAATCTGCTAAAACGATAGCCGCCGTCAACACGGTCAAGATCGCCGACGGAAAACTTTTCGGCTTTAACACCGATGCCGAGGGTTTTATTCGTCCGCTGAAAGGTGCTTACGACCTCCGCGATGCACACTTAGCCGTCATCGGCGCAGGCGGCGCTGCTCGTGCGTGCATTTATTCGTTGAAAAAAGAAGGTGCTCAAGTAACTATATTTGCCCGCGACGCGGAAAAAGCGAAAGGTCTCGCGCAAGAATTCGACACACGCGTCGAACCTCTCCCCAAAACCAGCTTTTCCGACTTCGACATTGTCGTAAACACTACACCGCTCGGCACAAAAGGCGTTTCGGAAAATGAAACGGTTGCCACCGCAGATCAACTCCGCGGTGTAAAGCTTGTTTACGACATCGTTTACAACCCGCCGGAAACGCGTTTGCTTCGTGAGGCTAAAACGGCGGGCACCAGAACGATCAACGGCCTCGAAATGCTGATAGGACAGGCTATAAGGCAATTCGAGATCTGGACCGGAAACGGAGCGCCGATCAACGAAATGCGAGACGCAGCATTGCGACGGGGTAACGCGTTTCTCCAAGAATAATTATGAATTAGTAATTAAAAATTCATAATTACTTTTGGAAATTTTCCGTTACCCGCTATCAGTGATAAAACTAAAGCTATGAACGAACGTTACAGCCGACAGATTCTTTTTCCGGAGATCGGCTGCGCCGGTCAGGAAAAGCTGATCGCGTCGCGGGCGCTGATAGTCGGCTGCGGAGCACTCGGGGCGTCGCACGCCGAAATGCTTTCGCGTGCAGGGGTCGGAAAACTGCGGATCGTGGACCGCGATTTTGTTGAGTTCACAAACCTGCAGCGGCAGACGCTCTATTCCGAATCCGACGCCGAGGAACGCCTGCCAAAAGCGGTCGCCGCCAAAGATCGAATTGCGCAGATAAACTCGGATGTCGACGTCGAGGCGATCGTCGCCGACGTAAATAATTCAAATATCGAAAGTCTGCTGACGGGCTGTGACATCGTGCTGGACGGCACGGACAATTTCCAGATCCGCTATCTGCTGAACGACGCGTGCGTAAAACACAACAAAACATGGATCTACGGCGCGGCCGTTTCGAGTTACGGATCGACAATGACGGTCATTCCCGGAAAAACGCCGTGCCTGCGCTGTATATTCGAGGATATGCCCGATGCCGGAACCTCACCGACCTGCGATACATCCGGCGTAATTATGCCCATCATCACATCAATTTCTGGCGTGCAGGTCGCTGAAGCCTTAAAAATATTGGTCGGCGACACCGATTCCCTGCACCGCTCGCTCATCCAGATCGATATGTGGCAAAACAATTGGCGAAAAATAAAGCTGAACGAACCGCGACCCGATTGCAAAACCTGCGGGACAAGAAACTTCGAATTCCTCGATGCCGGGGAACAGGAGTTTTCCGCTGTTCTCTGCGGCCGCGACGCCGTTCAGATCGCTCCGGCACGCCTGACGACGCTTGATCTTGCCACCTTGGGCGAACGGCTCAGCCGTGTCGGAGCCGTAAAATCGAACGAATATCTCGTCCGGCTAACGGTCGACGGTAATGAGATCACCATTTTTCGAGACGGCCGCGCGATCGTTCATGGAACCGATGAAATGGCCGCGGCACGTTCGCTTTATGCGAAATATGTCGGGTCGTAAATAAGGCTTGTGATTATTTTCACAATATGTTAGTATAGCGGTAATATTGGTATGGAACAGTTTTCGCGTTAATTTAGATAGGGAGGCGAAATTATGGATACCAGGCCAAAAGTCGTAATTATCGGCGGTGGATTTGGCGGGTTGTGGGCAGCCAAAGCGTTGGCGAACAAGCCTGTCGATGTAACATTGATCGACCGCAAAAATCATCACACCTTTCAACCGCTTCTTTACCAGGTCGCGACGGCTGTGCTCAGTCCCGGCGAGATCGCATCGCCGATCCGGCGAATTCTTCACAGATACAAAAACATCGAAGTCATCCTTGGTGAAGTTTCCGCGTTTGATAAGGAGCGCCATGTCGTCCGTCTCGAGGACGGTACCGAGATATCGTACGACTATCTCATTATTTCGGCCGGAGCGCGTCATGCCTATTTTGGGCATGACGATTGGGAGGCTGCGGCTCCGGGTTTGAAAACGCTTGAAGACGCGGTCGAGATGCGCCGCCGGATACTGCTCGCATTCGAAGTCGCCGAGCGCGAAACCTACATCACTGGCACGACGCGCAAGCTTAATTTCGTCGTGGTCGGCGGCGGACCGACCGGCGTAGAGCTTGCCGGCGCTATAGCGGACATCGCCCGTCAGGCAATGGCGAAGGATTTCAAGGCGATCGATACAAGAAAGGCACAGGTCATGCTTTTCGAAGGCAGCGATCGCATTCTTGGTACATATACCAAAGATCTTTCCGAGAGTGCCAAGCGGCAGCTCGAAAGCCTCGGCGTCGAGGTTCATTTGAACAGTTTCGTTAGCGATATAAGAAACGGTGAGATAAAGGTTGGCGACGAATGGATAAAATGCGATGTCGTCCTGTGGGCGACCGGCGTCGCCGCATCGCATTTAGGCAATGAGCTTGGCGTGGAAACGGACAAGTCCGGACGCGTTTTTGTAAATCGCGATCTGACGATCAAGGATGACAAAAATATTTTCGTCATTGGCGATATGGCCTCGCTCAAACAGGAAAACGGCGATCCCGTTCCGGGCCTTGCACCCGCCGCAATGCAGGAAGGCGAGTCAGCTGCCGCAAACATCCTAAACGATATCAAAAACAAGCCGCGAAAGGATTTTCGCTACGTTGACAAAGGCACGATGGCAACTATCGGACGACGACGCGCGATCGCGGACATTCGCGGTTGGAAATTTTCCGGCCTTATTGCGTGGTTCATGTGGCTCGGGCTGCACATCGTTTTGCTGATCGGGTTTCGCAACCGCTTTTACGTTCTGCTCGAATGGTTCTGGGCCTATCTGACGCGTGAACGGAGTGCGCGACTCATCACCGGCGATGCCGAAGAGCTTCGCGAAGCTGTAAAATTTATGGAAGGCGAATCGGCCGTGCGCAGCCTCGATGAGGTATCGGCGAAAAGAAAAATGACGGCGAAGGTTAGCCGTTAAGACGTTCGCACGAATCGGTTCTGAAATATCCGCTAAACATTTATTCAAGGCGCCCGTAAACTAAAACGGGTGTCTTTTTGCGCCGATTTGTGATTATATTTAAATGTTTGCGATTACAACCCTTAGTTCAATTTAAATGAAAAGAATTTTTTCGTTAGTTTTATTTATCCTCTCGTTTGTTCTTTTGACCACGGCGGCTGACACCTCTATCTGGACAGTGAATTCCCGTGCCGACGTGCTGGGCGGCGACTCACGAGGAGTGTCCATTGACGATACCGGCGTGATAACCATTGCTCCAAAGCTGGCCGAGGTCTTCAAGACCGAACAGCCATACATCTGGTCGAGCGTTGTCGATCCTGCAGGAAACGTCTATCTCGGCACGGGCGGCGACGGGCGAATATTTAAAGTCGACACGAACGGTAAGGGCGCTCTTTTCAGTGACCTGAACGAGCTGAATGTTTCGGCCCTCGTGATCGGGAAATCGGGTGAACTGTTCGCTGCTACCTCACCCGACGGCAAGGTTTACCGCATCGATTCGTCCGGCAAAGCCGACGTTTATTTCGACCCGAAGGAAAAATATATCTGGTCGCTCGCGTTAATGCCGGACGGCAGCCTCGCCGTCGGAACCGGCGAGAACGGAAAGATCTTTCGCGTCAAAAGCGCGAACGCCACGCCCGAAAGCTCGCTCGTCGCCGACACGAGCCAGACGCACATCGTCTCGTTGGCGACGGATAAACAGGGAAATCTGTATGCCGGGACTGATTCCAACGGCTTGGTCCTTCGCATCGGAGCCGATGGCAAACCGTTCGCGTTGCTTGATTCGCCGCTGCGTGAACTCCATCAGATCGCCGTTGCACCAGACGGCTCGATATACGCACTCGCGATCGGCGAATCGGTCGCGACGGCAAAACCCGCTGAGACGCCCGCGCCTGCCGCCGCAAAGCCGGTTTCAGCCACTAAGCCTGGTCCAACAACGCCCGAAACGCCACAAAAAAGCCGGTACGATCTGACCGGCGCAAAATCGGCCGTTTACCGGATAATGCCGGACGGCGCCACCGACATCTTATGGGCGTCGTCAACGATCAGCGGATTTTCGATAGCACCGAACCAATCTGGAGACGGCGTGCTCATCGGCACTTCCGACAAAGGCCGAATTTATAATGTCACGAACGACGGCCGCGAAACGCTGCTGCTGCAAACCGACGCAAATCAGATCTCAACGCTCAGGCCGTTCGGGAAGAATATTTTCGCGACATCGAGCAATCAGGGCAACCTGTTCAAATTCGGATCGGAAACCGCCGCGGAGGGCTCCTACGAGTCCGCCGTTCTCGATGCAAAATCTTTCGCGTCGTGGGGACGCATCTGGTGGCGTTCCGCTGGTAACGTGCAGATACAAACGCGGAGCGGAAACACCGGAAAACCAGACGAAACCTGGAGCGCGTGGAGCAACGCATACACCGATCAAGCCGGCGCGCAGATCGCGAGTCCGAAGGCAAAATATTTGCAGTGGCGCGCGGTTCTCAGATCCGCTCCCGGCGCGGCGTCGCTCAGCGAAGTGAACGTTTCATTCCTGCCGCGCAATATCGCTCCCGAGGTTTTGTCGATCCAGATCCTGCCGACGAACGTCGGCCTTGTCCCGAATCCGCCGATACAGATCGACCCCAACATCGAGCTTTCCGGCCTTGATCCGCAGGATTTCGGCATGCCGAACGCAGCAGTCGCCCCGCGCAAGGTTTACCAGCGCGCCGCGCGTTCGCTGCAATGGACCGCAGAAGACAGAAATGGCGACAAGCTTCTCTATGACGTTTACTTCAAACAGGTCAATGAAGCGACGTTCAAACTTCTAAAAGAAAACCTCGATCAAAACTTTCTAACGGTTGACGGCCAATCGCTCGCCGACGGCCAGTATATTTTTAAGATTGTGGCAAAAGATTCGCCTTCAAACCCGACAGGGGTCGCGCTTAGCGGCGACCGCATCAGCGATCCGATCGATATCGACAACACGCCGCCTGTCGTTACGGCAATCGGCACTCCGCAAACTAGCGGCGACCGGGCGCGAGTAACTTTTGACGCACAGGACGCCGCAAGTTATATTAGCCGCGCCGAATACAGCGTAAACGGCGGCGACTGGCAAACCGTTTATCCTGAGGACGGGATTTCAGACGGCCCGAAAGAGCGCTACTCGTTCGACGTTTCTTTAAAAGGAACAGGCGAGCACGTAGTGACGCTGCGTGTTTTCGACGCAAACGGAAA
>DATJGV010000122.1:0-14453 GCA_035494575.1 Pyrinomonadaceae bacterium
AGTATATTGAGGTCGCGAAGCCGGACAAAGGTATCGCGTTCCGCGTCAAAGCCCGCTTTTATAGCATTCTGTACGTCAACCGAATTGACCGCATCCGCCGCCGCTTTTAGCGCTTCGGCATTTATTTTCGCGATGTCGGGCTTGATCTTTATTATCTCTTTCTGCGATTTGACAAGGTCCTTTTGCGCCTTCGTTATCGACCTCTGCTGGGTCCTTTGCGCCTGCCTGACAGATCGTGCGACCTCGCGGTTAATTTTTGCGGTATTGACTGTTGTATCGTCATCATTATCATTCACGTTTTCGCTGTCATCCCAGTCCTCGTCATCCTTGTTCTTTTGAGGAAGCAGGTTGGTTGACGGCAGCGGGTTTTTACCGTCGTTTTTGCGTCCGACGCTCAACGGGCCGTTGACGCTGTTCAGTTTGATCTGCACATCGCCGTTGCCCATTTTTCCATACAGATCACGGCCGACATATTGGCCTTTATGAACCGGCAAGCCAAAATCGTTTGAAATATTGCCATTGACCGAGTCGGCCTTAAGCGTGACACTCGAATCGGAAGGGATCACCAGATTCACGCGGCCGTTAACCGTGCTAAGAACTATTTTGCTGCCGGTTTCCAAACTGTCAAAGTCTGCAGCTACTTCTCCGTTTACCGTCGACAAATTTGCGGTTCCTCGGAGGTTTGTCGCCTTGACGTTGCCGTTAACGGCTGAGATCTTTGTGTAGTTCGAAAAATTCGCGACGGTAACCGAGCCATTAACGGTTTCGACCTCGTCCAGAACGGCGCCTCGCGGAACGGTCAGGTGAAATTGAACCTCAAGCTTGTGGTTGTTGCGTCCCCAATCGCTACGGTTCCGCCATTTGTCATAGTCGGTCTCTACACTGAATGAATCAGGTCTGGATTCGATCTTGAGCTCGACTTCCGAAAGAGTTTCCTTTGAGTCGGCGGTCTTTACAGCCTCGAGCTTTACCTCGTTCCTGTCCCAGGCATCGACGACTATCGAGCCGTTTATATTCGATACGCTCACGCGGCCGTTTGCATTCAAAGGATAAGATTGCTCGAACCTCTCGGTCTCGTCCTGCTTCACGGAAGCAGCCGGGTTTGTGAACGCGTTCTTTTCCACGTTTCCGGGTGATGGGCTGTTCTGCGACGAAAACAACAATCCGGCAAAAACTAACGAATATAACCAACTCATAATTGCATCTCCTCTATGGGTGTTTCAGGATAATTTCCCTTGTCTGATAGGTAAACACCACAAGGGTTGGGTTTGTGACAAAATTTTATATTTATTTTCATTTTTCTTATCCATCTCAAAAAATGAATAAAACGACTCGATACACGGATTAGATGCCAAACTACAATGGCAACATACAAAAAGGCAGCAGCATCTGACGCATTTACAATTCAATGGGGATTTGGTAGCTTTATACGTTTGACCAAGCCTGGAATTGGAGTAAGGAAATGAATCTAAAACAGACCCGGTTGCACATCATGAAAAGCGCGGAGAATCTGGCTTCCAAGGCTAAAACGGGCGTTTCTCTGCATTGTCATACCGAACATTCGAAGGAAATGGTGGATTTCGTTCCCCACTATGCCGAAAAGCTGCCGATCATTTCGTATTTTTGGAAGAAAGAGCGGGATAAGTACCTCGAAAAAGAGGGTAAGAATATCGAGATCGCGTTTTCGACAGGTTATTGGTCACCGCCTTTGACCGCGGAGGGCGTTTACGGTATCGAAAAAGGTCAAATAAATGATGCGGGCCTCGATGCGATCGTATCTATTACAGACCACGACAGCATCGATGCAAACCTAAAAATCAACGAAGAAACCGAAAACTCTCCTATATCACTCGAATGGACAGTTCCCTTTGAATACGGTTTCTTTCATGTAGGCGTTCATAATCTTCCCAAGGACCGCGCTGTTGATCTGACCAAAACTCTGCTCGATTACACATTCAACGAGGCAAATCATTCAAATGAAAACCTTCGCGAGATGTTCGCGATGTTGAACGAATTGCCGGGCGTTCTCGTCATCCTGAACCATCCGCTTTGGGATATCGAGATGGTTGGAAAGGAGCGGCATGAGGTTCTGCTCAAAGACTTTATCCGTGAGCACGGGCGGTGGATACACGCATTTGAGATCAATGGATTCCGCACATGGTCGGAAAACAAAGCCGTCATCGAGATGGCCGAGGCCCTCGGTCTTCCTATCGCTACCGGCGGCGACCGCCACGGCTGTAAGCCGAACACGGTTATCAATCTGACAAACAGCCAAACATTTGAAGAATTCGTTGACGAAATTCGGGTCGATAAACGCAGCGAGGTCGTGCTAATGCCCGAATATCGCTATCCGCTCCATTCGCGGCAGCTTCAGTCGTTCTCGGAGATACTCAAGTTCTATCCGGAATTTCGTGAAGGCCGCCAGAAATGGTTCGACCGCCTCTTTTTCGACATCGGTGACGGCGAAGGGATTCGACAGCTTTCGGTCCATTGGAAAAAAGGCGGTCCCGTATGGCTGCGATGGGCGATATGGACGCTCGCCGTACTAGGCAGCCCCAGAATGCGGCCGGCATTCGAGATCGCTCGCAAGAAACGCGATCGCGTCCCAAGCGATGTTACGAGAACGAGCTTTGAGATTCCGGACCTCAGTGATCTGACACGAGAGCTATCGTCGGAAACAGTCTGAGTTCGATCCGAGGCCTTAATGTATTCTGATTTTATCGGCGGGCTTGCCCCGCCATTTGCGGTTATAAGGAACCTGTTGTGGAGAAAGTATTACGCGTAGCCTATTTTCCTGATTCATTTGTTGAGGTAAACGGCGTCGCGATGACCAGCAAAAAACTCGTGGATTTTGTTCGCAAACGCGGATATCCTTTCCTATACGTTTACGCCGGCCGCAAGACCGAGGTTCACCGTGAAAAAAATCTCGTCTCGCTTTCACTGAGACGCTCGCCGCTGGCGATCCCGATGGACGAAAGCCTGAAATACGATCCGCTGTTTCAGCGTCATGTTGGGCGCGTTCGGCGCGAACTTGAAGAATTCAGGCCCGACGTTATCCACATCACCGGACTTAACGATGTAAGCATTATCGGCGCTTATCTCGCAAAAAAGATGGACATCGCGCTTGTTGGCGCGTGGCATACGAATCTGCACGAATTTGCATCGAGCCGTCTAAGAAAAAAGCTTCGTTTTTTGCCTGATACGACCCGCCAAAAGATCGCAGCTTTTGCGGAAGACCGCATTCTCCGTGGAGCAAAGCTTTATTACAAAATGCCGCACAGGATACTTGCCCCGAACCGCGAACTGGCGGCGATGCTTGAAGAAGGCACAGGGCGCGAAACGCGTCTAATGGTGCGGGGCGTCGATGTCGAAGAGTTCTCTCCCGATAAGCGAACGATCGATGATGACGTTATACGGTTCGGGTTTGTCGGCCGGCTGCAGGCGGAAAAAAATGTCCGCATGCTTGTCGATATCGAAAGGCAACTCTTTGCCGCCGGCAAACGCAATTTCGAGTTTCTGGTGATCGGCGAAGGAAGCGAACGCGAATATCTCCAGGCAAATATGCAGACGGCAACGTTTCCGGGCTTTCTTGAGGGCAGCCGTTTATCGGAGGCGTATGCTAATATGGATATCTTCGTGTTCCCTTCGGACACGGAAACCTTCGGAAACGTGGTCCAGGAAGCGGGCGCGTCCGGCGTTCCGTCAATAGTTTCGGATCAGGGCGGCCCAAAATTTATCGTTCGCGACGGCGAAACCGGCTTTGTCGCAAAAAGCCTGGATGATTTTGTGCGTTACGCCGTGCGCTTGATGGACAACAAGGAAGAACTCGCGGCGATGAAATCGGAGTCGCGCGAGGTCGCGCTGACTCGCTCATGGGACGCGGTTTTTGACGACGTTTACGAAAGTTATAAGGCGGCGAAGGCATATTTAGACTTTAAAAAAGAGAGGCGACAGGTAAATATCGACGCCCGGCGGAAAGATCCGAAAAAGTCGAAAAGTACCCTGGAAAAAGAATTTTGATGGATCAACCGGAAGTTGGAAATCCACCGGCCGTGAACAGGGTCGCGGACGTTTTTCGTTATTTGATAAGGCATCCGCTTGAAACGACGGTTTTTCGCTGGAACTGGAAGGCAGCGGTCCTTAGCGCTTTACTGCGCGCGCCGATCTTTTTCCTGACTTATATCACGAAAAAGGACGGTCTAAAGCTTGCGATAGGCGCCGCCGTTGCACAGTCCGTTTTCAGGTTCATATTCGGAGGCGTAAATGGAGCAATTATCCAAGCATTCAGCAAGGTCGAGCCGGCGTGGCACGCGATACTGACTGTTCCGCTTGTCCTGGCGGCGTTTAGCCATATTATGGAGTTCGTCGTGCAGACGCTTTACGACAATCAGACAGGCGCGGATCGAAAAGGCAAGGCGATCGCAGTTTCGATCATCATTTCGGCTATTTCGGCCGTATTCAATCTTTTTGCGATGCGGCGGGGCGCCCTGCTTGTGAAGGACGAAAGCGAGCAGTCGATATGGCGCGACCTGAAGCGGATGCCATGGCTCGCACTGGAGTTTTTGTCTTTCCCCCTTGTTTGGACGTGGCGAAAATCAAGAAGAGGCTAAAAACTTAAGTCGCTGTTGCTGGCACAACTCTCCCACGAGCAACGGCATCAAATCTCCATGGTCGCTCTACCGATTTGATGTACTCCTGCTGAGCAATCTTTTGCAACGAGCCTTGGGTCTTATTTACCTGATAATTATTTTAGAGAAATGACAAAGATTCCGCGTGTCGCGTTATTCGCGGACACGTTTCACGAGGCGAACGGAGCGGCGAATTTTTTACGCCGTCTTACCGCTTTTGCCGAGGAAAACGATTATCCGTTATTGTGCGTCCGGTCGGGCGGAAATACGGCGCTGAGCCGACACGGCAGCGTCGAGTTTCTCGACCTGAAGCGCGGGCGCGCATCGGTACCGATCGACGGTGATCTGAAATATGATCCGTTTCTATGGAAAAACAGAAAACTCGTTAAACAAACTCTAAAGGATTTTCAGCCGGACGTGATTCACGTAACCGGGCTTAACGATATCAGCCAGTTCGGATTTCTCAGCGCGCATTCGATGAAAGTTCCCGCCGTAGCGACGTGGCACACAAACACGCACGAGTATGCGGCCGAACGCTTTCTGAGCCTGATGCCGTGGATGCCGAAACGCGCCGGTCGCACGATCGGAAAGGCCGTCGAACGGATGGCGATGTTCGGCCTGATGAAACTTTATTTTGCAGCTCAGATGCAGCTTGCGCCGAACCCGGACCTCGTTGACCAGATCAACCGCATGACACAGCGGCCGTCGTTCCTGCTTCGGCGCGGCGTCGAAACCGAGTTCCTGTGCCCAACAAAACGCGATCGCGAAAAAAGTGACAAGGACCTTGTCATAGGCTTTGTGGGGCGGCTCCGGCCTGAAAAGAACGTACGTTTTTTGGCCCGGCTTGATAAGGCATTACAACAGGCGGGACTGTCGAATTACCGCTTTCTCATTGTCGGCGATGGTGACGAGCGCAAATGGCTCGTAAATAACCTGAAAAATGCCGAATTTACCGGTGAGGTCCGCGGCGAGGCCGTTGCCAAGGCATTTGCGAACATGGATCTTTTCGTATTTCCGTCCTTGACTGACGCGTTTGCAAACGTTGTTCTGGAGGCAATGTCGGCTGGTGTCCCTGCGATCGCCTTTCCTGTCGGCGGGCCAAAATTTTTGATCGAAAATGAAGTAAGCGGTTTCATCGCTGCGTCGGAACGCAGCATGACCGAAAAGGTTTTGGACGTTATAAAGCGGCCCGAGCAGTTGGAGCCGATGCGGTGCGCGGCGCGGCGATTTGCCGAAGAGCATTCCTGGACCGAAATTTTCAAAAAGACGTATGAGTATTACGTGATCTGTGCTCAATACGATAAAAAGGTGCGTTCGTGTCCTCTGAACGGAAATAAAAACGGACGTAAATAAGGAATCTAGATCAAGGGGATTTTTGTGCCGATCAAATCAGTTCACATCACCAATTATTATCATAAGAATTCGGGCGGCATCAGTACTGCTTACAACAAGCTTCTCGAAGCAGCTAACCGTCAGCAACGTCCTGTACGTCTGATCGTCCCGGGTGAAAAGTCCGATATTGAGCAGGTTGGCGAATTTGGTCGAATTTATTACATCAAGGCAAATTACTCGCCCGTTTTCGATAAGCGATACCGCATCATGATGCCGTGGAACACGTACCTGCTCGACGCGGCCCCGATCAAAACAATTCTCCGCAAAGAGGCTCCGGACATTATCGAGATCGGTGAAAAATATACCCTTCCTTTAATGGCCGGCCTCCTCCGCAAAGGCATTCTGAATGTCTCGGAAAAACGCCCGATGCTCGTGCATCTTTCCTGCGAGAGGATGGACGACAACGTCGGCTCGTTTATCTCCGCCGGTAAGCTGAGCAAATGGTTCTGCCGTCGGTACATGGGCACGTACAATATGCCGATGTTCGATTTTCACCTCGCAAACTCTGCGTACACGGCGCAGGAGATGATCGACGCAGTGTCGAACGGCCGTGACGGCTCAGACGTTATTCTCAATTTTTGCTGGCGATTTCTCCGCGCTCCTAAAGTGGAATTAAAGAATCGTATTTATATTAACCCGTGCGGCGTGGATAATGAGACGTTCACCGCCAAACGAAAGAGTTCATCCATACGCGACGAACTACTCATGGAATTTGGCCTTCCAGGCGACAGCAAGCTGTTGTTATACGCAGGACGGCTTTCACCTGAGAAAAACATCGGGCTGTTGACGAAAATTATGAAGCTCCTGTCCGGCGGCGTGTCTGACAGTTTTCGTCTGCTAATTGCGGGTGCGGGCCCGAGCCTTGAGAAACTCCGGGAAGAAGCGTCATCATTGGGCACGGATGCGGTAAGGATCTTAGGCCACATAAACGATAAGGAAAAACTCGCGAACCTTTTCGCCAACTGCGACGCCTTCATACACCCAAATCCGCGTGAACCGTTCGGCATAACACCACTCGAGGCGATGGCATCTGGCTTACCGGTCGTCGCCCCAAATGCAGGCGGCGTACTTTCATATGCGAACGCGGAAAACGCATGGTTAGTCGATCCTGCCGCCGAAAAGTTTGCCGACGCCATCCGTCAGTTATTTAATGATGATGAGTTGCGAACCGCCAAGATAAATGCCGCGTTGGCAACCGCTCAAAAATTCACCTGGCAGGAATCAACCGATGCGCTTTTTGCGATGTACGACAAGATGCACGCCGAATTTACCGGTCACCGCGATCTCTATGCGTACAAGGAATCTCCGTCCGGGATCAACTTTGCGGCGCGGTTTACAACCTGTTAAACTCAAAAGCTTAACATGACAGGGAGCGCCTCATTGTATGGCCCAGCGGTTGAAATCGGTTCATATAACGAACTATTATCACAAGAACTCCGGCGGCATCAGCACCTCATATAACAATCTTTTGACCGCTGCGGCGCGGCACGAAAGGCAAATTCGACTCATCGTGCCCGGAGAACGCGAGGAGATCGAAGAAGTTAATCCGTTCGCAAAAATTTATTACGTCCCCGCAAAACCGTCACCTATGTTCGACAGGCGCTATAGGGTAATGATGCCCTGGCAATATATGGTCAAAGGTTCGATCATTCGCCAAATATTGCTCGAAGAAAAACCGGACATGATCGAGGTGACCGACAAATACACACTCAGCATGATCGGGCCGATGATCAGGATGAACAAATTCAAGAAAATTGGTCGTCCAATGCTGGTCCATTTTTCGTGCGAGAGAATGGACGACAATGTTGCATCGTTCTTGTTCAGAGGCAGGATAGGACAATGGCTTTCGCGGCAAATCATCGGAAATTACAATTTTCCCAATTTCGATTTTCACATTGCGAATTCGGCTTATACTGCGGATGAGTTCTACGAATCGGTCGGCGTCAAAAACAACCGAGGGCTTTCAGGCAGGTTTATGAACGCATGCTGGCGTTTGTTTAAGGCTCCGCGTGTGGCCATCGAGGACCGCATCTTCGTGTGCCCGCGCGGGGTCGATATTACAACTTTTACGCCGGAGCGTAAGTCCGATGAGATCAGACAGAAGATGCTGGATATTTCGGGCGTTCCCGAAAACGCTGTTTTGCTTCTTTACGCCGGACGAATATCACCCGAAAAGAATATCGACCTGTTGGTCAATATGATGCGAATACTAGCCAGGAATGCCGAAACGGATTTCCGGCTGCTGATCGCGGGTGACGGGCCGAAGAGTGCATGGCTTAAGCGTCGGACGGACGCGTTATTTCCCGGCAAGATCATACAGCTTGGACATTTATCGAAGGATGAGCTTGCAGGGTTTTACGCAAATGTCGATATTTTTGTGCATCCAAACCCGAAGGAGCCATTCGGGATCGCGCCGCTCGAAGCGATGGCCTCAGGCGTTCCGACCGTCGCACCGAACAGCGGCGGCATCTTGTCATATGCGACGAACGAAAACGCCTGGCTTGTCGAACCGAAAGCTGAAGAATTTGCTGCCGCCGTCCATGAGGTGATAACCGACCCTCAGGCGACCGAATTGAAAGTACGGAAAGCCTTGGAGACCGCGCGGGCGAATACACGCGAGGCGTCGACGGACAAATTGATCGCGACATACGATCGGATTTACGACGATTTTCGTTCCCGCAATGAATTGTTCACAGATGTCGAGGCAGTAAAGGAATTCGATTTTATGGAGTTGGTAAATATTGCGTAGTTTCGCGGGTAATTCGGTTTTGATCTCGCGTAATTTCGCGGCTAGTTTTGAATGCTTGAACTTATTTTTGCAAATTTACGTGTTCGTCCTTTTCGCACGCTGATCAGCATTGTTGGCGTCGCACTTGGCGTCATCCTCGTAGTGCTTTTCACCGGTCTTGCACAGGGCATGACCAGCGATATGGCGCGCCGCGCTTCGAATTGGAAGGCGGAGATCGTCTTTACAAGGCCCGGAGCGATGGAGATGAACAGCTCAAACATGAATGTTAATACTGCATATGCGGACCGGCTGGTAAAGATCGACGGCGTGCAATCGGTCGTGCCCGTCGGCCGTTACATTACGCCCAGTTCGAAAGGCCGCTTTGGCATTCAGCAGATCGATGGAGTTGACTGGAAGCCGTTTGCCGAAATGAACGGTATGAGCATCACTCAAGGACGAGCTCCGCAGGCAAACAACGAAGTGATATTGGATGAACGTCAGTTTCGCGAAGACAAGGTAAATCTAGGTGATGACATCGAGATCTTTGGCGGAAAGCAGTATAAGGTCGTCGGCGTTTTTGAGCCGCCATCCGGATCGCGAATCAAGATGTCGCTCGCCGCGCTGCAGGAGGAACTCGAATCCCCCAACAAATGCACATACATCCTTGTCAAAACAAAGGACGGAGTCGATCCTGAAACTGTCGCGGCTCGAATTGATCAGGAACTTCCCGGCAACAAGGTCAATCTAACTCGCGACCTAATAATTGACGCCACTGAGCGCATACCGGGCCTCAACACGTTTCTCAAAGTCCTCGTCGGCCTGGGAGCGTTTGTCAGCACGATCTTTGTTTTGCTGTCGATGTACACGACAATTACCGAACGCCGAAAGGAAATAGGCATCCTGAAATCGCTCGGAGCCTCGACTTCATTTATCGTAAGCAGCATCGAAGGCGAAGCCTTTATGATCGGCTTGTTTGGAATCATTCTCGGGTTTTTAGCCGCGTTTGCCGCGTCCTTCGCGATCGCCAAAGGATTTGAGCTTCAATTCGAATTTACAAGCGGCTGGATAATTTCGGCCGTAATTATTGCCATCGGTGGCAGTTTGCTCGGAGCTCTCTACCCGGCATGGCGCGCATCGGGCATCGATCCGGTCGAGGTTATGGTCAACGAATAGGCAGTCCGTTTCAAAATTGCATCAAATGTTAACAAGATCGGAATTATCGCTCCGACGAACTTCATAGATGTGCTCACGGAATGATAAATTTCACAAAAGCCTGCGTTAAAAATGAGCACGAACTCACAAATTCTCGATGCCGTAAAAGATCGCGATCTTGCGTCGAAACAAGGCATTTTACAAAAACTCTTTGCGGTCTGGTTCGACGCATTTATCTATAACCAGATCTGGGAGGACCCGCGCGTCGATCTCGAAGCACTCGAACTAGACAAAAATTCCCGCGTTTTGACGATCTCGTCCGGCGGCTGCAATGCGTTGAATTACCTGCTTTCCGAGCCTGAATCGGTTACCGCGGTCGATTTGAACCGGCATCATATCTATCTTCTAAATCTGAAGGCGGCGGCGGTCAAACATTTGCCCGCTCACGGACAGTTCTTCGAATTTTTTGGGGTTGGAAAAAGCGAAAATGCCGATGAAATGTACAAGCAATTTCTCGCACCTAATCTCGACGAAGGCGCAAAAGCAGTTTGGGACAAAAGGATCAAAATATTCAAAAAAGGCGGACTTTACGACCACTCGCGCAACGGCTATTTTCTGCGTGTTTTTCAGCGCTTTGCCAGGCTGATCGGCTGCCGGCCTGACGCTGTGCTGAACGCCCGATCACTTAACGAGCAAGCATCGCTCTACAGAAAAAACATCAAGCCGTTCTTTAACAATTTTCTCATAAGGCTTGTCGGCAGAATGCCAGTCACATTGTTCGGCCTCGGCATTCCGCCGCAGCAGTTCGACGAACTGACGCGCGAAACCGACGCTGAAACAACGATAATCGATGTCTATCGCGAACGGGTTCGGCGCTTGGCCTGCGACTTCCCGATCGAGGAAAACTATTTCGCATGGCAGGCATTCGCGCGAAAATACGACACCGAAAAACGGAAGGCGATTCCGGAATACCTGAAAGACGAAAATTTCGGAAAATTAAAGTCGAACATCGGCCGGCTTCGAGCAAAAGTGGGCTCGGTAACGGACGAGATCAAGACTCAACCGCACGGAAGTTTTAACCGTTTTGTGTTCCTCGACGCTCAGGACTGGATGAACGCCGACGCTTTGACCGAACTGTGGTCGGCTATCGCGGAAAAGGCGGAGCCAAGTTCGCGAATAATCTTCCGCACGGCCGGAGCCGAATCGCCGATCGAAACACGCTTGCCGCAAACGCTGCGCGAGAATTTTATGTACGAAAGAGACTCGTCCGATTGGCTTTTCAAGCAGGACCGAGCCTCGATCTATGGCGGATTTCACTTGTACCTACTGAAATGACCGATCTAGAACCGCCACAAAATCGGGAATCCAGGATCCAGGATGAAGACGCTTTTTCGAGCATGGATCGGATGTATCGCTACCAGCGGTATTTTTATAATGTAACGCGAAAATACTATCTTCTCGGCCGCGACAAACTGCTTTCCGAAATGGACGTGCAGTCTGGCGAAAACGTGCTCGAAATAGGCTGCGGAACTGGCAGAAATCTGACGATTTTGGCGAAACGGCTTCCAAACGCGCACTTTTTTGGACTTGACGCGTCGGCCGCGATGCTCGAAACCGCCGCGGAAACGGTCGCAAGATCAAACCTGACCAACATAACGTTGAAGACCGCGCTTGCCGACTCATTCAGCTGCGACAAAACGTTCGAGCTAGATCAGCCATTTGATGCCGTTTTTTTTTCGTATTCGATCTCGATGATCCCGCCGTGGCGCGAATCGATCGAGAATGCTTTGAAAAATCTGAAACCCGGTGGAACGCTTTATATTGTTGATTTTTATGACCAGCGCGATCTGCCGAAATTCTTTCAAAAAATGCTGAAGGGCTGGCTTCGGCAGTTCCACGTGCAATTCTGGGACGACCTGCTTCCCTTTTTCAAGTGCCTGGAAAACAAAAGTTTGGGCGAACTGCAAATTACGCCGATCTATCGCCGCTACGCATTTTGTCTAAGCTTTCGAAAGGCGGAATGAGCTAAAACAGAGCTTTAACCGCCAAAAACGGCAAGAATTCGCAACTTTACAGACCGCCGCGCGTGTTTCAAAACGGGGCGGCTTTTGTTTTGATTGAAAATCTATTGTAAAAGAGTATGAATGTATGGCTTTCGACAAATTCAGGAAATCAGACGCGGAGGCAACGGCTCTTATCGTGTCTGAAAAGAATTTGTCCGATCACGAGCTGATCGAAGCGACGATAAACGGCGACGAAACTGCGTTTGCCGAGATCGTAAGACGATATCGAAACCCGCTGACAAATTACCTTTACAGGTTCCTGAACGATTACGAAGAGGCCGTCGATATCGCCCAGGAAACCTTTGTGAGAGTCTATTTCGCGGCTAAAAGATATCATTCGGGCTACGCATTTTCGACATACATTTACCGGATCGCAACAAATTTGGCGATAAGCGAGACGCGGCGGCGAAAGCGGCGAAAACTGCTGTCGCTGACCGGGCTCTTTCAGGCCGAAGGCGACGAGGAAACCGAGTTTCAACCGCCCGATAAGCGAAATCTGCCGGACGCCGATCTGATCGACGACGAAAAAAGCCGTGTGATCAGCCGCGCGATAGCGGCGCTGCCTGAAAAGTACCGGGCGCCGATCGTGTTGAGAGAGATCGAAGGCAAGACGTACGACGAGATCGCCGAGATATTGCAGTTGGGTTTGGGCACGACGAAATCGCGAATAAGCCGCGCCCGGGGACTGTTGAAAGAGAAACTGAAACAGTATTTTTAAACGCTGTGAACAACGAAGTAATAAAAAACGAGGAAAGGGACGAGATAGGCGAAATGCTGCGCGGACTGAAGCGTGTTGAAGCGCCTGCGAATTTCGATTTTGGGCTCAAAGCGAAGATCGCGAACAGCAGACCGGCTGCCAAAAACGGCGGCGTTTCGCGGTTTGCTCTATACGCTGTGCCGGCCGTGCTGGTGCTCATGGTCGGAGCCGTGCTTGTGCTGAACAGCCTGTATTTTGCGGGTGAAAGAAATGTTGCGGATATTGCGCCAGTTACCGAAACTAAGTCCACCGAACAGCCGCAAACGCCACCCGAAGAGCGGCCGGGCCAAACGATCGCGGTAGTAGATTCTGACGCAGCCGGTGCTCGGCCAACGATAAAAACAAGGCCTAAAACCACTGAGAATAAACCGCGAAAAGTGTCTAACGATCCACCTGGCGGATCGTACGACGCTGCGCGACGGCTTCAGGAACCGATATATCCGATAGGATTGAATCCAAACAATGGAGGCGAGATCGGTGTTAAGGATGTGTTTGGATTTCTCGGCATCGATGCAGCGTTCGACGGCAAGAAATGGACCGTGAACGGCGTAAAAGAAAAAAGCATCGGCGACCGGATCGGAGTAAAACCTGGCGATCAGCCCGACGCGATCGATGGCCGAGCGATATCAGAAATGAGCAAATTCAAGACACCGTTTTCCGCGAAAACTCTTACCATAACGCGCGATGGAAAGCAGATCACTGTCTCTTTTAAATAGCAGCCTCGGTGATCTTCTGATCCTGTGATTGCCATGCATTCTCGCCAATTCGCTGCGGCAGCAGGTAAAGGCCAACCAAATAAAATACGACGGTAAAGAATTGCAAATAGCCTGTTGCCGGAGCAAAACGAGGTAGGTCGAACAGCCAAGTAAACGCCTCTTTTGAAGGGTTTTCGAGCACTCCGCGGAGCCAGTTTTCGCTTGCGGGCGCAGTGAGATTTGCGAGAACCAGATACTTCACGACGAAAACCAGACCGAAGCCGGCGGCAAGGTTGCGAACAAGTTTTTCGGGACTGAGGCCGCCGAAAAGATTGGTCCACAGCAGCCAAAACAGGCAAAAACCGATGATCCAAAACAGGATGCCCGCCTCGGGCAGCAGCGAATTAAAGAGCTGAACCGAAGCCGCAAACAAACTGAAGATCACCGCCGCGCTCGAGATATTTTTTAGCGCGCTGAACGATTCCGAGAACCAGCCGCTGAGGTCGATAAGCCCCGCGCGGACGAACAAAACAAGCAAGATAGCGGCGAAGATGAGGCAGATCAGCTCAGGCCGGAGAAAAACTAGGGCACGGTCAAGCGAGGCGACGCGTAACCCGCCAAGAAGCGTAACCGTAAGGAAGATGACCGGCAAAAACACGTTTCGGAGAAATAGCGCCAGGCGGACCGGTTTTTTGCGATTTTCAGGCGTCCTTTCTCGAAGTTCGGTCTCGCTTTTCTCGATTTTGTCGTTTCGATCTCGCGTTCTGAGGCTTCGGTCTTGCGTGGGCAAGCGTTCCGCCTCTTCTACAAAATCAGCATCCTCAAATTCGAGTTCGTCATGTTGAACATTATTGTTCATTTTCGCTCGCGAAAAACTTTTAAAGGATTAAAATCACCCGGGGTAATTTTTAAGCCTTCTTCAAATTCGCTTTTCAGCTCGGCAGGGGTTTTGATCTTCAGGTCGTCATCGGTGGATCTGAAATCCGGATCGAGCGCGATCGCCTGGTTGATCGTATCGAGCCCCCGTTTAAAAAGCTC
>DATJGV010000123.1:0-9043 GCA_035494575.1 Pyrinomonadaceae bacterium
GCGATGATGCCAATGATGACAACGACGATCAAGAGTTCGATAAGAGAGAAACCTTTTTGATTTTTCATTTCTAATTCACAATCTCCTAGAATTTTGTTGAAGTTTTTGAAGTCTTTACCTTCCCAGGCGAAGAGTCCTAGAACAACAACCGTGCCAAAGCAAGTTTGGAGAGTTGTGAGAGTGGGACATTATTGCAAATAAAGGGTTTAGCGTGGGTACGACAAACTTTGGAACTTTTGAAACGAGGTATTTAGAAGGCCGAAAATAACAGATTTTGGCAATCGGGCGGTGACATTAATTGTCAGCACACTAAAAAGACAAAAACCACTAAATTACACTAAACGGCACGAAAAAAGAAAAAACACGAACGACACAAAAAAAGATGGATTGTTTCGTGTTGGTTCGTGTTTTTTCGTGGTTCCTGCTTTTAATTTACTATTCGTTTCCATTCAAGATGAGGGCGACTGCCAAAGTTGATCAGTAGTCCAACTCGGAGTTGGGTCATCTTAAGGTAATTGATGAGTTGAGCCCACTCAAGATTTGAAAGATGAGAAATGACTTTTAGCTCCACTATAATTTGGCCATAACAGACCAAATCGGCTCGATATTTCTTGGTCATCAGCGTATCTTTGTAGTAAAGCTCAAGTCTTTCTTGAGGCTCAAATGGAATACATCTTCGGGTCAACTCAATCTGAAGGGCTTCTTGATAAACGGGTTCGAGAAAACCAATACCAAGTTTGTAATAAACTTCCATTGCAGCTCCGACAACCGCATAAACCTCTTCCTTTAATATCAATTCTGCCATGGGAGAAAAACCACGAAATAACGCTAAAAGACACTAAAAAAGCGAAAGCAATTAATCCCCATTCCGCATTTGGGCGGAGAGGCTTCGGATGCTGTGTTTATCGAGCAAGTGCCGCAGGGACCGAACCTGCATTTGCAGCAGGTCGGCGGCTTTTGTCTGGTTGCCGGCCGTTTTGCGGAGGGCTTCGACAACGTAGTTCTTCTCTAGCGCGTCGAGATGGACCTGGAGGTTAAGGCCTTCGTCAGGCAGATCGAATTCGGCCTTGATCCGGTCGGGGTTGTAGCTTGTAACGTGTTCGGGAAGGCGTTCGGGCTGTATCTCGTCGCCGCGTTCGAGCGCGACGGCACGTTCTATCGTGTGTTCAAGTTCGCGGACATTTCCGTGCCAGGCATAATTTTCCAGAAGCTCCATCGCTTTCGGCGAAATAGATAACCGGCGGCCGGACTGGTCGCAGAACTTTGTGATGAAATGGTTTGCCAGCTCCGGAATATCTTCTGGGCGATCGCGAAGCGGCGGCAGATTTATGGGTATTACCGAAACGCGGTAAAACAGGTCTTCGCGAAAGGTTCCGTCAACCGACATCTGTTTCAGATCACGGTTTGTCGCGGCGATAACACGCGTATCGATCGGTGATTCCTCGTGTGCGCCGACGGGCCGCACGCGGCGTTCCTGCAGCACGCGCAAGAGCTTGACCTGCATCGCGGGCGACATTTCGCCGATCTCATCAAGAAAAATGGTTCCTTTGTTCGCCGCTTCGAACAGCCCTTTTCGGTTCGCGTTCGCCCCGGTGAACGAGCCTTTTACGTAACCGAACAGTTCGGATTCTAGCAGCGTCTCGGTAAACGCGCCGCAGTTGATCGAAATAAAAGGCCGTTCGGCGCGCGGGCTGAGATCATGGATCGCACGAGCGACAAGCTCTTTTCCCGTTCCGCTTTCACCCGTGATCAGCACGGTTGATTGCACTTCCGAGACGGTCTCGATCATCTGAAAGATCGCGTGCATCTTGTCCGAGTTTCCGATGATGTTTTTGATGCTGCCGCGCTCGCGCTGCGCGCGTTTGAAGGCGCGGTTTTCGTCGATAAGCGCCTGTTTCTCAAGCGTTTTCCTGACAAGCAGCTTTAATTCCTCGACATCGAACGGCTTTTGGATGAAATCGTCGGCACCGAGCTTGAATGCCTCGCGCGCGGTTTCGACCGACGCGAATGCCGTCATAAATATCACACCGAGATCGGGAAGCGTTTCACGCACCGCGCGCAGCATCTCGATGCCGTCCATGTCCGGCATTTTTACGTCCGAGATGATCACGTCGACCGGCTCCGCCTGAAGCACGTCAAGCGCCTCAAGGCCGTTCGACGCCGTGCGAATCACGTGTCCGTCAGGCTCAAAAACCAGGCTCAAAAGCTGTCGATAGCTCTGCTCGTCATCAACAATCAGAATATTTGACATTGTTAAATTTTACTGTCTTGGTAAACAGAAGGGATGCGATCCGGTCCAAATGCAGAATCGTGCCGCATTTCCATTTTCCCAAAAACACCGACGTAAATTCAAGGGGAAATTTCGGAATGTTCGTCCCGGACGGTTAAAAGGTTTTCGAGAGGCGAGTGCTTTGCGCCATTGGCCGCGTCCTGAGCGATCCGCGAATGATCGACACGAGGCAATTCGATAGTTATAGTACTGCCTTCGCCCTCGATGCTTCGGACACTGATCGTCCCGTTATGGTCGCGAATGATCTGGTAAACGATCGATAGCCCGAGGCCTGTTCCGCCGGACGTCGAATTAGAAAACGGCTCGAAAAGACGCTCGACCTGATCGGGCGACATGCCGCGGCCGGTATCGTCAAAGATAATGCGGACGCGATTATTCGGGATCGTTTCAAGCCTGACGCGTAACGTTCCTCCGTTCGGCATCGCCTGCAAAGCGTTTCGCGACAGGTTCCAAAAGACCTGCTTGAGCTGCGCGATATCGGCGGAGATGATCACAGGTGACGGCGGCAGTTCTTCACGAAGCGTATGATCTGGCCGCACGTCCGGACTGTGCCGCAGCAGCGTGAATGTGTCACGGATCGCATCGCAGACATCATTTTCTTCATGATCGCCGATCTTCGGGCGCGAATAACTGAGAAAATTCGTGATGATGTTGCTTAGTCTGTCCGATTCGCGAAGGATAATGTCCATCAGATCGGCCTGGACCGATTCGGCCGGCGTGTTCGACTGCAAAACCTGTATTGCTCCGCGCATCGCTCCAAGCGGGTTGCGTATCTCGTGCGCAAGGCCCGCCCCGATGCGTCCGACGGCCGCCAAGCGGTCCTTTCGACGAGCGCTTTCCTCAATCGAGCGAATTTCGGTGAGGTCCTGAAAGGTGACGATAAGGCCGGTCGGCTCATTCGATTCCGAAAGAAGATGTGAAACGCTGTAACCGATGCGCACGGCAAAACCGTCCGGCGTTTGAAGATCGGCCTCAAAACGCGGATGCTGTTCGCCCTCACCGACCGCCTCGAGCGATAGATCGATCTGGTGTCTAATATCTCCAAAAAGCGAAAAGATCGATGTTCCTACGACCTCCTGTGGGTCGCAACCGGTGATCTCGACACCGGCGGCATTTATCGTGTAAATTTTTCCATCAAGGTCGGCCGTGATCAAGCCCGATTTGATCGATTCGATGATGCGCTCGTGCAAAGCCCGCAGATTTGCAAGCGTTCTTGCGGTTTCCTTCAGCTCGTCACCGGATGAACGGCGTTCAGACAATTTCGACGCGAACAATCCAACGACCAGGAACGCCACAACGTGAAAGCTGACGATCTGGACTATCTTTGACGGTGAATGTTCAATGCCGAACGACTGGATGACGCCGAACGCCGTCAGCATCGACATCGTCAAAAAGAGGGCGACGCAGATCACCGAGACGGCCAGCGTCGGACGCGGCCGCAGGTAAAGGCTCGAAATGCTGATAGATACAATATAAAGTGTTATGTACGGCGAGGTCAGATCGCCTGTTCGCCAGACCATCCACGTTATCAAAACGGTGTCGATCAGTAGCTGCGCCCAGATCTGCGCCGTGTATTTTTTGCTGATGGCCGAAACAAAGAAATAGATCAGCGTCAGTCCGATGGCGACGATGAGAACCTGGAACGGGCCGCGCGCGAGGTCTTCGAGCTTTAACTGGTCGCCGCTCGAATACCAAAGCCAGCTCGTCACCAACAGCACAAAGATCACGAAAAGCCGGCCGACTATCAGCCTCTGAACGCGCTGGCTTTGGTTTGAATTTGCCGAAAGCGAATTATCGTTTAAACTGGACATTAGAAAATGTATGGAAGCAACCAAACCAGGCGGCGGCAGATCCGCAACCGAAACGCGCCCGTGGGGCAGCTACACAGTGCTGGACGAAACCGAAAATTTTAAAGTCAAACGAATTGAAGTTCTTCCCGAAAAGCGGCTCAGCTATCAGCAGCATGCCCGCCGCGCGGAGCATTGGTTCGTTGTCCGCGGCACTGCTAAAGTAACATTAAACGGCTCCAATTTTCTAGTCAAAACCGGCGAGGCAGTCGATATTCCGGCGGGTACGGCGCACCGCGTGGAGAATTCTGACACATCTGAAACCCTCGTCTTTATCGAAACGCAGACAGGCGACTATTTTGGCGAGGACGACATCATACGATTTGAAGACGATTTTGGACGCGCCGTTAGCTGATTCTGTGCAGAAGCCCGCGCATGAGCAAGGGCGGTTCTGTCAACGTTCGCACTTCGCCCTTGCTCCTGCGTGGGCTTTCGCAAAAGAAAGGCTCGCACCGAAGTGATGAGCTCAGATGGTAATTATTCTCTCCCTCAGACGCAGTAAGACCGATGCCTAAAACGCGAGAGCAATTTCTTCCTATAATCCTTTCATTCGTATTCCTTATGTTGAGTGTTATAGGATTTTTCTCATACCGAAGCTCGCTTTCCTATCAGGAGGCGGTGCAGTCGCAAAAAGAATCGCGCGACACCCTGCTAAATCTTGATGAGACGCTAACGCTTGCCGTCGATATGCAAACCGGAATGACCGGTTTTGTAGTAAACGGCAACGAAACGTATCTCGATCCGTATACCAAAGCAAAAACCGAAATAAAGCAGAAACTTGCGACGCTCCGCACGCTTATGGCCGACGACCCGACCGAGCTGGCCGGGCTGGACAGTCTCGAAAGACTGATAAACCAACGCATCGATGCGGCCGCTGCGATCATCGCGATCCGCCGCAGCGAAGGGCATGAAGCGGCTGTTCTGCAGCTCGGAAGCAAGCCTGAAATCGACTTAATGGAGAACATCCGGACGACAATCGACCAGCTTAAGAACCGCGAATCAACTCTTCTGGAACAACACGAGCGCTCCCTTGATGCGGCCCGCAACCGCACGATCGTTATTCTAATTCTCGGCACTGTTGCCGGTCTGATATCGCTAGCGTTTGCAAATGTCGTGCTGATCTCGGAAACGCGAAAGAGACGAACTGCCGAAGATGCTCTTCGCGAGGCTAACCGGGATCTGGAAAAACGAATAGCCGAAAGAACCGAGGAACTGAAAACTGCTAACGAAGTTTTACAACAAAACAGTATCGAACGCGAGATCCTGCTCTTGAACGAGCAGTCAGCACGAAAAGAAGCCGAGATCGCAAATCGCCTGCGTGACGAGTTTATGGCTACGGTTTCGCATGAGCTGCGGACACCGCTGAATTCGATACTGGGCTGGGCGCGCCTTCTAAAGGACGGCCATCTCGACACCGTACAGGGAAAGAAGGCGATAGAAACGATCGTACGCAATTCCGAAACTCAGAACCGCCTTATCGAAGACCTGCTCGACGTGGCGCGTATCATATCAGGCAAGCTCGAACTTCACCACGCTGACCTGAACGTCGGCGAATTGCTCACGAGTGCGACCGGCACGCTCGAACCTGCCGCGGCCGCAAAACAGATCCATATCGACGTAAACATTAAGCCCGAGGTGAATACATCACATATTTCAGGCGACAGGGACCGTCTGCGGCAGGTGTTCTGGAACCTGTTTGCGAACGCAGTCAAATTTACGCCGAACGGAGGAAACATCGAGGTTAACGCTGAGGTCAAAGACGGTACGGTCGAGGTGGCGATCGCTGACACAGGAGCCGGAATAACGCCGGAATTTTTGCCGCATGTGTTCGAGCGTTTTCGGCAAGATCGCTCAACAATAAAACGCGGCGGCGGTTTGGGTCTAGGATTAGCGGTAGTGCGAAACTTAGCAGAGATGCACGGCGGTTCGGTCAGTGCATTCAGCGAAGGCCAGGGGAAAGGTTCGACATTCACGGTGACACTGCCGCTTTCGGAAAACGGAACAAAAGGGAAAGAGTGAAAGCGGGAAAAAGCTGTTGTCGCATCCTACCGCGAAACGAAACGTTATTCGCCTTTTTCACTTTTCCTCTTTTCATTCCTCTCCTTTTCCACAATGGCCCGCGCTGCATCAAGCAGATTCTCAGCCACCAGATCCGGCTGACGCTCTAGCTCGCCTACATGTTTCTTTCCATATCCGGTCATCACCATTACTGTGCCAAGACCAGCGTTAAAACCGGTTTCCACGTCTAACTTCTTATCGCCAACTATCCACGATCTGTTGAAATCGATCCCAAAATCACGACGTGCATCCTCGATCATTCCGAGATTCGGTTTACGGCAGCGGCAGCCTTCGTCCGGCCGGTGCGGGCAGAAATAGAATTCGTCGAGCCTGCCGTCAACGTGCGATTGTATCTCGTCGTGGATCGCGTGCATATCGTCTTCACCGTAGATGGAACGTCCGATGCCCGATTGGTTTGTTACGACGATCACGAGAAAGCCATTGTCCTTCAGCAGCTTTACGGCTTCGAGAGTGAACGGAAAAAAACGCAGGTCCTCGACACGCGAGAGAAAATTAACTTCCTCGATAAGCGTGCCGTCCCGGTCGATAAATACAGCCTTCCGGCCATTTTCAATAGTCATTCTGCGATACAAAATTACCGCAAAATAATTATTAATTAATAATTAGTAATTAATAATTACTTTCGGAAAATCTTCATTAGTTTCGGGTAGCTTTGGCAGCTACACTATCGTTAGCCTCGCTGCTGCCGCTCGAAATACTTCATCCGTCGTTATCCACGTCATGCAGCGGTGGTCTATCGGGCAATCGCGCAGCATGCACGGCGAGCATTCGACACCTTTTCGGATGATATCAGCGTGCGGCGAAAACGGACGCGTCGTTTCGGGATTCGTTGGTCCAAAAATGACAATCGTATCGGTTCCGGTTGCCGGCGCGATATGAGCGAGGCCCATGTCGTTCGAGATCAACAGATCGACTTCGGCAAGTATCGAAACCGCGTCGTCGAGATCGGTTCTGCCGGTCAGGCGAATCGGTTTGAAAACCGATTTTTCCATAACCTTGTTCGAGACCTTCGCCTCATCCGGCGACCCGAGCAGAATAACATTTGCGCCAAGTTCACGCTGCAAGCGGTCGTTGAGTTCTGCAAACCGTTCGGGCAGCCAGCGTTTCGCACGCGAATTTGTCGAACCGGCGCCTATCGCAACGGTTTTTCGCGAGAGGTCGGCACCGCTTTCTTTAAGTATTTGCAATGCCCTCGCACGACGGTCCGGCGAAACCTCAAGCGTCGAATCCGGTTCACTTTCCAGCACCGTTTGCGTGCCGAGAAACTCCTGTTCAACGGACGCAATGAGATTGAGATAATAATAGACTTCGTGCCGTTTCGCTTTCCACTCCGGAATTTTTATGGGATGCGTCAGGAAAATACGGCGTCCTTCGCGCGAGTAACCGAATCGATGTGGTATTCCGCCAAATCTTGCGGTCAGAGCCGACGCAAATGAATTAGGAAATAAGATAGCGAGATCGAACTGTTTTTCGCGAAGCACGCGAGCCTGCTCCAGCACATCCTTTAGCGTTGATTCCGTTGAATCGAACGTGAGTATTTCGTCAACGAACGAAGCATCGCGAAATAAGCGTTCCGCCCACGAGCGCGTATGAAGTACGATTTCACTGTCCGGGAAAATGCGCCTGAGTTCACGCAAAGCGGGAACAGTCATTACGGCGTCGCCGATCCAGTTTGTACCGCGTACGACAATTCGCATGGCTGAATACGTAAAATGTGAGAGTTAAAACAAACGGCGAAGGCCTTCGTCGAGACTGGTTTTAGGTGACCAGTCGAGCTCCTGGCCGATCAACGTGAGATCGCTTACATAATTCATCGGCACAGGCTGGGTATCGATACCGGCTTCGTCGATAACAGCCTGCAAACCGGAAACATTTTCGAGTTTCGTGATTATATCACGTAAACTTGCCGCATTTTTACTTCCGCCGCCAATATTATAAAGTCCGTGACGTATCGCCGAATCGACAAAACATTGGCAGGCGTCAGAAAGATCGTCTATATAAAGCAGATCGCGCAACGGCCGTCCGTTTGCCGGCAATCTGATCGGCTCGCCGGTGTTTATCGCATCGGCGTAATAACCGACGAAGTTAGGCGAATTGCCGTCGCTAGGCGGCGCGTACGGAGTAGACAGACGCAAAATGCAGGCCCGGAAATGCCTTTGGTGAGCGTAATATTCGACGTAACGCTCGGCAACAAGCTTTGACCATTCGAGCGCCGACTGTCCGGAGTACAGTGTCGGACAACTTTCCGGCACCTCACGAAAATTATCTGCGAACCGGCCGTAAACATCCTTTGTAGAAATAAATATGAACGCTGCGTCCTCACGCATTTCCCTTAAAAGATTTACGGTGCCTTCGACGTTGGTCAAAAATACCTGCTCCGCAGCGTCGGGAGATTTGTCGAGGTGCGCTGCCATGTGAATGACAAGATCGTAATTTGCAACAACTTTTGCATCCTGCAGCCGCAGAACATCCAACCCCGACCTGCGCGAAAAATCGTCGGCGGCAAAATACCTTCGAACATGCGTTCCGAGATAGCCGGAACCGCCCGTAACCAAAACTTTCATAAGAGAATTCGCTAGACACAATGCCCGCAAAATGGATAAACTTTTATAGGGCAACGGCTGCAATCGATAATCTCACTAACTTGTTATAAATCCAACCCATAATGCAGGAACGACGCGCGATCAAGACAACAAAATCAAAACTTCCCCCGCGAGGCTGGAAGAAAAACAGAGGACTGACGGTTTATAAACCGCAGCCGCCTTCGCGGTTTCGGCGTTTTTTGCGGCTGATCTTCAACGGTTGGACTCTTTCCCTGTTTGCCATT
>DATJGV010000124.1:0-12903 GCA_035494575.1 Pyrinomonadaceae bacterium
CGTGCACGGCGGATCAATTCCGCACCATTTGTTTCCGCTGCTGCTTTTAAAGCTTCCAAACGCGTCTATCTCCAGTAATCAATTGCAATTAGCCAAAAGCAACAAAGCATCAAACCCTGCCCTGTCAAGATTGGCTTACGACTGTCTCAAACAAAAAGTTCCAACAAAAAGATTGCGGAATTGACGATAAATGCGAGGCACCTGACCAAATATATTCCATCTCCTAAGGATAGACCAGGATGGTTTTTTTGACGCGAGCCTTGTATTACCAGAAACTCTTAGTTTCGCGGATCGGCAAGCGCACTGGTCGCAGTTGGCGGCTAAGGACGAAATGAGAAATAGCCTTGTTTCATTTTCTGGCCTGCTGTTTCAATATACGGTCAATGACATTTTGAGCTTTGATAACTTTTTCGGCCGTATCTTTAAGCGCGGAAAGAAGCATTTGTGGAACGTCGGAGTGTTGAGCGGTCAGGTAACTTGCAAGGTCAAGGAAAGGACCGGTGTTTAACGCGCAGGCATCGCTTTGGTTGCCGTCCTCCAGTTTATCGAGCCAATCGGAGCCAATCGGCATGTTTTCTGCCTGACTCCGGTCTCTAGCGATGTCGTTTTGCGCCGAAGTTCTCTCGTTTGCGTCCTCGATCAAGTTGGCCGTCTTTTGAGCAGCCACCCACGTCTTCTGCGCGCCGGCAATATCACCGGCCTTTATTTGGGCTTTGGCGATGGAATTCTGTAACCAGCTTTTGCCTCTCTCATCCTGAACCAAATCGGCGGTTGCCAGAGCGCCGGTAATATCACCTGATTCAAGCTGAGCCTTCGCAATGGATTGGAACGCGCGGTTCTTGGCTTCTGAGTCCTGAATCAGGGCGGCGGTCTTTTGAGCACCAAGAATATCGCTAGCCTGTAATTGGTAAGATACAATCTCATCCTGTGCCTCACCGTGCAATCCAACAACTATTTGACTGTAATACGCTGAGGCTTTGGTTTTGTCCTTTTCCAACCTGATCATCGCGCAGAAATTCGAGATCGTATCCTTCATCGAATCCTGAACAAGATTGATGGTCTTTTGGGCGCCGACAAGATCCCCATCCCTTGTCTGAGCTCCCGCAATCAGAGAGAGTGCTCCAAATTTGGCGGAGTCATTATCAATAAGACTAGCAGCCTTAAGCGTCCCCTCGATATCGCCAACCTTGATTCTTGCCTCAACAATGCTCAATTGATTCACGCCTATCTGAGAAGACACGATCTTATCGATTTTCGCTTGAGTTTCATCAATGAAATGTTGCTTTTCGCTTTTCGCTGCTGCGTCTTGAACTAAGTTGTTGGACTTTTTAGCAGACGACAAAGTTTCTTGTGCACTCGAAATATCATCCTTTCTTATCTGCGCTTCAGCGATCATCTCTTGTGCAAAGCCTCTAGTCTCTGCGTCCTGGATCAGATCGGCAGTTTTTAGAGCAGTAGAAAAATCGCCCCTCTCTGCTTGAGTGGTAGCTACGGCAAACAGAGCGTCACCTTTATTATGCAGATCCTGGTCTTGGATAAGGGCTACTGTCTTCAGAGCACCCGCAATATCGCCAGATCTTGTCTGGGCGTCAATAATGAATATGCAGGCGCGGTCTATATAGTCACTATTCTGCAGCAGATTGGTTGTTCTTAGGGCCTCAGCGGTATCGCCGGACAGCGCCATGAGACGAGCAACACTGAAGAAGTTAAAATCTCTATCATTGTCGGCTTGAGAGCCAACATCCTGGACAGCCTTGATCATGCGTAAAACGTTGCTATGGCTTTTTACGTCAAGAGTATCGATCTCCTTTCTTACGGCCGCAGCGTTCGACGCATTCGGGTCCGCCTCAATATACGCGGCAAGCCATGCAATAGCCCGCAGTTCACGACCCGGAATTTTCGATTCGGCCAGACCAAGGTTCAAATAGATCATCGGCACCCCGGGAGCCAGCCTGCGCGCATCCTGAAAGTAACTAATTGCCAATGGATAGTTCTGCGTTTGTTTGGCTGCGATAACACCTTTATTGAATGCGTCCAGAGCATCCGGCGGAAGCGATGTTCTATTCGCGGATTGTGCCGATGAAACGAACGGCGCTAGTGCGAGAAAAAGTGTGAGGAGGCTTCCCTCAGCAACCAATAAACCCCAAATACAGCTCGTCTTGTTATGACAATGGATCATCTTAGTTTATCCGGCATTGTTGGCTATTTTGGGTCCGGGCGGTTGCTTAACTTTTTTAGCACTGGGTCGTTTTCAGCATCCTTTAGCGCCTCGTCAAATATATAATCATTCATTTCCCTTGCCTGGATCGCCGGCAGGCCCGGGAAAAGAAATACAATATCCGAATCTTTAGGCAGTTTGTCTGAGGAGATAGGTGACGCTGGAGGCTTCCAACCGGGGAAAAGTAACTCCATATCCGAATCCTCGGGCAATTGCACATGCAACTGAGGGGTAGATTTATTTGTTGACGAGGCAGCCTTGTCCTGCTGAACGCGTTTCTCGGTGTAATCTGCAAGCTCGACCAAACGCTTTAGGCCCGCATTATTGGGGTCGTGATTAAGGGCATCCTCAAACCAGGCTTTGGCGAGTTTCCAATCGTGCGTCGCTATCGCCTGAAATCCTTTGCGAACACGGTCGCCGACACCGGGCGGTGCACTGGTGTATCCGGAAGCGATGGCATCGTCAACTGATTTCGGCAGGCCAGACGGAACATTTGGGGCATTCACTACCATCGGATCGCCAAACTCCAAGCCGGCCGGATCAGGCGCGGCGGTTAGCGTATCAGCAAAACGTTGCGTAGCCTGTTGTATCTGAGAGGTGGCGGCTTGGCGTTGACGTTCATCCGCTTGTTGCTGTTCCAGTTTTTTTTGGGCAGCGGCTTGTCGCTCTTGCACTTGTTTTTGTGCATTAGCAATGTCCTGTCGCGCGGTTGCGATATTCTTACGGCCCTGCTCAGTTGGATAAAAGGCCAGAGACCGCTGAAAATAAGCCAGCTCGGCTTCGTAATCTCCTCTTTCTCTGGCGTCGTGGCCTTTGGCCCACTCTATTTCCATATTGGCCATGGCGATACCCCGCCGATAACCTTTATAACTGAATTCGGCCTCCGCTCTCTGGAATAACGTGAGTGCTGCGGCCCAATCACCACGCTGGAAAGCCGCCCAGCCTTGGTCATAAAGGGCATTCGCCGCATCTATGCGCCGGCTGCGATCACTTTCCACCCGTGTGCCGCCGCCACTGCTACCGCCGCAGGGACCACATCCCATCGCGCATTTGTACGCGGCTGTCCAATAGGGTTGACAATGCTGGGCTAATACTGCTGCCGGACAGATTGCGATCCCGATAACTTGAAAAGCCGTTAAGACTATTAACCGTATGCGTGATATTTTTTTTTGGATCATAATTCCTTAGCTTGGTAGGTTTAAATGCGCTTTAGGAATCCTTTGTAAAGGAAAGCATCACAAACGATTTGGGTAACATTAATTTGCCGCGCAAAATAGTAGCGCGGATATCATACTTCCGATAGTATGGAAAATCAATAGTTTTGAGTTCAACTCACGTGAAATACTCAACCTGCTAACGCCGATCTCTGACCACTTGTCTCATTGTCACCATCAAAAAGCGAAGATAGCGGTGACTCCCAGAGTGGCACTTCCTAATTGAATTCAAGCATTTTGAAATAATTCCCGGGCGGTGGTAATGCTACAAAATGCCGGAAATAGGTTAACCGCCGCATTAACTTATGCCATTTGGGATTGGAGTCGTACGGAAGGTGGCAAAATCTTGTTTATTTCTGAACAACTGCCTTGTGGCACAGCCTTTGCTTTAGCCTACGCGGAGGATCTATTTAGATCATGAAAAACATTAAAAAACTTGCAGGTGGAGTAGCCGTCGCGTTCGCGTTGGCTTTTGGATTAATTCTTGTAACCGGAACCGGTGTTTCGGCGCAAAACCGTGACCGCGATTATCGCAATAACCCTCAGAACGACGATTATTATAACCGTGATCGCCGCGACCGCGACGACCGTTACGACAACGACCAGGACAACGATCGCTATAACGGCCGCGACCGTCGCGGTAACGAAAGCCTGCGTTTTGCCTATCAAAAGGGCTACAACGATGGCTTAAAACAAGGACGTCGTGACGCTCGCCGAAATCGTGGCGGATATTACGGCAACAACGGATATGGATACGGCAATAACGGTAACAATAGCGGCTGGGGCCGAAATAACGATGGCAGGTATCGCCAGGCCTATCAGCAGGGTTTCTCACGCGGCTATCGCGATGGGTTCGACCGAAATCGACGCGGCTCCCGAGGATACTAAAATTCCTGCGATCAAAAAAATAAAGGCTCGAGGTTAATTACCCCGAGCCTTTTTGGTTTCCTGAACAAAAGATCATTGCGTCGCAACAAACTGGAGATCCGAAATAGTATCCTGAACATTTAATACCATCATCGGCTGATCAAAGGAGTAAGCTTTTGCCGATACGGTCATTATCACGTTATTTCCGACCCGCACGTCATCAAAGCGGAAAAAGCCAAACATATTTGTTCGAACGATCTTTGCATTACCGAACGAATCGGTCATCGTCACGATCGCGTTCCTGATGCCGCGGCCGGTTGCGGTCACCACGCGGCCCGTGATCTCAACGGTCGCCGCGGTGGTGATCGAGCCGCCCATCAATCTTGCGATCGAGAACTGCCCACTCGGATCGGCTTGGCCGGTTACAAGGATTCTGGCACTCGAATCAAGCACCATACCCCGGGCGAAATCGTCGGTCCCGCCAAAATCAACAAACGCTGCGCCGCTTGAACCGAATGAAAAATCCGGAGCTCCGGACGAGGTGTAACGGAAAAGGGCGAAATCATTGTTGCCCGGACTTGCCTCCGAATTTCCGGCAGCCACTATCTTGCCGTCCGGCGCGATCACAACGGCATTCGCAATGTCATTACCCGAACGGACCGGTGTTATTACTTTTCCGCCGCTACCGAACGAAGCGTCCAGCGTTCCGTCCGTGTTATATCGTACGAGACCGAAATCGCAGCCTGCTGCGATACACGTCGCGCCAGCGACGACGATCCGGCTGTCGGATTGGATAGCAACGTCAAAAGCCTCGTCATCGTTTGATTGTAGCGACGTTATCACTTTGCCGCCCGTGCCGAATCCGCTATCGGTCGTACCATCGGAGTTATACCGGACGACCGCAAAATTTATAGGCGTCGCCATCGCCGTATCGGCCGAACCAACAACAACGATCTTCGAATCAGATTGAACCGCAACGCCCGATGCTGCGTCGTTGCCTGTGCCAACAGGCGTGATGACTTTGCCGTTGGCTCCTACCGGACCGAAGGTCGTATCGACGGAACCGTTGCTATTAAATCGAACAACTGCAAAATCGTCATTGGTTGCTCCTGCCGCGACACCGGCAGCAATAATCTTGCTGCCCTGAAACGCAACTGCATTTAACGAATCGAATACGGACGAAACAGATGTCGTCGATATTCCGCCCGTTCCGAATGTGCCGTCCAGCGAACCGTCGGCGTTATATCGAACAAGTGCGAAATCACTGTCCGTTGGCGAGGCAACGGGAACCGCCGAACCTGCCGCAATTATTTTGTCTGTAACCGGTTCGATCAGAATAGCGACGCCAACGCCGCCGTTTAGGACCGGAGTAACGACAAGGCCGCCGGAGCCAAATGTCGTGTCGAGTGTTCCGTCCGTGTTGTAACGCGCAAGCGCAAAATTGGAAACGCCCGATACATCCACCGAGCCCACAACGACGATCTTGCCGGTCGATTGTATGCCGACGGCGCTTGATGTAGCGGCGCCCGGAAATGCCGTCTGTTGCTTACCGGTACCGTTGAATGTCGTGTCAAGGCTACCCGGAGCTGCGTACACATTCAAAATGCCGCAAACGAGAATGACAAAAGCTAAAGGAAACAGTGCCCGAATTGCTGCGGGGGGCAGCAAGATATGGCGAAAAAAAGCGAATCGCATATATTTAATACTGAATTTGATCTGGTTATACCAACTGCCGGCTGTCGGATAGGAAAGCCTTAGGATTTGCGTGATTTTTTGAGCAGTTGAGAGCGCGAAAACGGAAAGAATGGAGAACTTTCCCAATTGCCATTATACGTCACAACACCCAAAAATCAATGAATTATTTTGGCGGGCTGCACCGACTTAAGCCAGCCTCCTTACGAATCTCAGCGAAATACTGTATCTTTTCATTTTATCGCGCAGGCGTTGGCAGCAATTTGTGACAAAGGATGCGGCATTGACTTGCCGCCTAACCGATCTTGAAGAAATACATTAAGTTCGTTCTACTATTTTTATTAGCCATATTTATCTTCTGGTTTTTTGGGAGAAACCTCGACTGGCACGAGGTCAGTGACAGCTTTCGCCGGGCAAACGCCTATTACCTGGCGCTTTCGGTCCTTATTATTTGCATTGGATATTTTTTGCGCGCCGTGCGGTGGCAGGTGTTGCTTGCGCCGATAACACCGAGCAGCCTGAAAGAGCTTTTTGCAACCACGACGGTTGGTTTCGCCGCTATCTTTCTGATCGGCCGTGCGGGCGAGATCGTACGGCCGATGTGGCTGCCGATGCGCGACAGGCGAGTGCGCCCGTCGGCCGCACTCGTGACCCTGGGCCTTGAGCGAATTTTCGATCTCGCCGCTCTCGTCTGTTTTTTCGCCGCGAATTTATTATGGTTCACGCCGCCCGCAGGCCGCGAGGACGAATTCAAATGGGTCGAAGTCGTCGGATACCTGATGCTCGTCGGCGTCGTTCTCGGCTTTGTCGTGCTGATGTTTTATCAGAAACATTCGGCAAAGTTTACTGCGTGGATAGGTCGTCTGCTTGATCGCAAATTTATCCCGGCGCGGCTGCGTTCGATCTTTATTGGTATTCTCGAACATCTTTCCACGGCCGTCGGAACTCTCCGCGACTGGCGCGAGACGTTTTGGATCTCGTTTTGGACCTTTCTCCTATGGCTTGCGATCGCTTTGCCTACATGGTTCGTCCTGCTCGCGTTCAATATGCCGATCTCGTTCAGCGATTCGTTGTTTATTATGGGATTCGCCTCGGTCAGTTCGGTTGTGCCGACGCCCGGCGGCGCAGCAGGAGCATTTCACACGGCAACTGCCGCCAGTCTGTTATTCCTAAAAAGTGACATCAGCCGCGAGGACGCCGCCGCCGTTTCCATTGCGATGCACCTTGTTTATTTTGCACCGGCGATAATCTTCGGTTTGTATTATTTCGCGCACGGTGATATTAGTTTTGCAAGATTCCGTAGCTTGATGTCCGGAGAAAAAGCGGTCGAAGAGATAGAGTCCGATTCGCCTGATTTTGAACAAGCCTAATCCAACAAACTTCAGTTTGTTGGTAAAACGATAAGTACATTCAACAAACCATCAAATTGAAGTTTGATGGACATTAAATATGCGTTGCCCATTTTGTTCACATATCGAAGACAAAGTCGTTGACTCACGCGAATCCAAAGAAGGTGACTCGATCCGCCGCCGCCGTGAATGTCTGAGCTGCGGACGCCGGTTCACGTCCTACGAACGCATCGACGAGATTCCGTACATGGTCGTCAAAAAAGGCGGCCGCCGCGAGACATTCGACCGCAGCAAGGTGCTTGCGGGCCTATTGCGCGCGTGCGAAAAACGTCCCATCTCGGTCGCGCAACTCGAAGCCATCGTTGACGACGTTGAAAAAACGGTTCAGGATTCGACCGACAGGGAACTCGTTACATCCGAGATCGGCAAGATCATCATGCGGCGGTTGAAGGCACTCGATAAAGTCGCATACGTCCGCTTTGCCTCCGTCTATCTCGAATTCGAAGATGTGTCGGAATTTATGTCCGAGCTGAAAAACCTCGTCCGTTCCCGCGAAACCGCCACGGCAAACTCAAAAAGGAAAAAGCTCAAGAAATAGAACACTGAAGGCCGAACGTTGAAACAAACCGACAAATTATTTCGCGCGTTTGAAGTAGTACTGGTTGCCGCTCTTTCCGACGAATTCCCAACCCTGAGCACCATTCTGATTAAGCATTTGCTCAGCGTCATCCGCCGAGTTATCGAGTTGACCAAAGACAACATGGTACACCCAGGTCTGCTTTGCAGTATTGGTTTTTTGTGCTTGTCCGTACCCCTCCAGTCCGACCAGGCATAACAGAAAAGCAACGATAATCAACGGCAGGTAGAGTTTGTTCTTCATGAGCTATTCTCCTCAATTTTAGGTTAGACGTAGTGGGGGAAATGCTGGAAGAATATTCCGCTTACCGGCCGCATGTCAATATTAAAGTCATTCGTGAATTCCATTTTGAAACGACGCGCTGCCAACCTCTCCCTCCTTGCCTACACTGCCTTAACCGATTAGCATAAAGGGTTATGGTAGAACTAGAAGAATTCCCGGTCGCGATGGGTGAGGGCGAAGCCGAGGCTCTCGAGCCGATGATGCAGATCCCGTCGGAGCTGCCCGTGCTTCCTCTCCGGGACATTGTCATTTATCCGTTCATGATCGTTCCGCTTTTCGTTTCGCGCGATCGCTCGATCAAGGCTGTCGAAGAGGCGCTGAAAGAGAATCGGATGATCTTGCTCGTTTCGCAGAAGGACGTCAATAAAGAAGAACCGTTGCAGGAGGACCTTTACGAGGTCGGAACCGTCGCGATCATTATGCGAATGTTGAAGCTGCCGGACGGTCGAATTCGTATTCTGATCCAGGGGCTTTCGAGGTGCCGCGTTGATAAGGTCAAGGGCACGGGCGATTACGTCAAGGCTAATGTTACGCCGATCTCGGAACCATTGGCGCCCGATAATTCGCTGGAAGTCGAAGCCCTGGTCCGCAACGTCCGCGGCTCGATGGAGCGTGCTGCAAGTCTCGGAAAAAACATATCGCCCGAAGTTCTGGCGATCATCGCAAACCTCGACGATGCCGGCCGTCTCGCTGATCTTTCCGCGTCGAACCTTGAATTAAAGGTCGAGGATGGCCAATCGGTTCTCGATATTTTTGACCCGATCCCGCGTCTGCGCCGAGTCAACGACCTTTTGAGTAAGGAGATCGACGTTCTCACGGTTCAGCAGGAAATAAACACGCAGGCGCGTGCCGACATAGACCGTTCGCAGCGCGAATATTTCCTTCGGCAGCAGCTCAAGGCCATCCAAGCCGAACTCGGCGAAGGAAACGAGCTTTTTGAGGAGGTCGAGGCATATCGTAACAAGATCTTAAAGGCAAAAATGCCGGAAAACGCGGAAGAGGAGTCGCTGCGGCAGCTTAAAAAGCTCGAACGCATGCACCCCGACGCGGCCGAAACCGCAACCTTGCGAAACTGGCTCGACATAATGACCGAATTGCCGTGGTCGCAGACCTCAAAGGACAATCTCAACCTCAAAAAGGCTGAGCGCATTTTGAACGAGGACCATTACGGGCTCGAACGTGTCAAGGAACGCATGGTCGAGGCTTTGGCCGTTCGCAAGCTTCGCGAAAAACCTAAAGGATCGATCCTCTGCTTAGTTGGCCCTCCGGGCGTTGGTAAAACATCGCTTGGACGCTCGGTCGCTCGGGCACTGAATCGCCAGTTCGTGCGATTGTCGCTTGGCGGGTTGCATGACGAGGCAGAGATTCGCGGCCACCGACGAACCTACGTCGGAGCAATGCCGGGACGTATTATCCAGGCCGTTCAGCAGGCCGGAACCAACAACCCGCTTATCATGCTTGACGAGATAGACAAGGTCGGCGCAGACTTTCGCGGCGACCCAAGCTCGGCCTTGCTCGAAGTCCTCGATCCCGAGCAAAATTCATCGTTCCGCGATAATTATCTCGGTGTGACGTTCGATCTGTCGAACGTGATGTTCATGACGACAGCGAATATTCTCGACACGATCCAACCGGCGCTTCGTGACCGTATGGAAATAATTTCGTTGTCCGGCTACACCGAAGAAGAAAAGTTCGAGATCGCGCGGCGCCATCTTATTCCGAAACAGATCGAGGAAAACGGCCTCGAAAAGGATGATGTAAGATTTGACCGCAGGGCTGTCGCCCGTATGATCGGCGAATATACACAGGAAGCGGGCTTGCGGCAGCTTGAACGTGAGATCGGCAAGGTTTGCCGCAAGGTAGCGCGAAACAAGGCCGAAGACGATGGAGCTTTCACGCCCATGCGCGTGACAAGCGAAAACCTTAAGGACTTCCTTCGCGCGCCAAAGATCTTTACGGAGGGAGCGCTGAAAAAAGATCAGATCGGGACCGTCACCGGCCTTGCGTGGACGGCGGTCGGCGGTGACATCCTGTTTATCGAAGCGCTCAAGACCAGAGGCAAAGGAAAGCTGCTGCTAACGGGCCAAATCGGCGAGGTCATGCAGGAATCGGCCCAAGCGGCTTTCTCGTACGCAAAGGCGCGGGCTAAAGAACTCAATATCGACGAAGACTTGTTCGACACATACGACATTCACGTGCATCTGCCCGAAGGCGCCATACCGAAAGACGGCCCTTCCGCAGGCATTACGATGGCAACCGCACTCGTCTCCGTTCTCGCCCGACGGCCGGTTCGCAAGGACGTTGCAATGACCGGCGAGATCACTTTGCGAGGCAACGTGCTGCCGATAGGCGGAGTCAAAGAAAAGGTCTTGGCAGCGAGGCGTGCGCGGATAAAAAAGGTAATAATGCCTGAACCCAATAAGCGTGATCTTGAGGACCTGCCAAAGGAAGTTTTGGACGATTTGACGTTTATATTCGTTGAGAACGTAAAACAGGTGTTTGAGGAAGCGTTGCTGGAGGCTCGGCCAGATAGGGCAAAAGTCCAGAAGGCAGTTGGCAGCAGCGGTAAGCAGTAGATAAGTGAGACGGTGAAGTTGCTGCGAATACAAGGTTTATGATCACGGGGGAATGTAATCGTTGACCCCCAAATCGGTTAGTGATAAGCTTATAAGGTTTTAGCTTCCTCATCTCCTATGGGGAAGCCGCGTGTAAGAGCGGAACTTTTTCCGGACATTTACGTTAGAAAATTGTGAGGCTGGACGATATTGGTCGTTTCACGAATTCGCCCTAACCCTGGAGCCTTAACTGTAAGGAGTATAGACGAACTTAATGAAATCAACCGCTTTTAAGCTTTTTAGTTTTACCGCATTCATAATCTTAGTTTCAAATTTCATTGTCGCCGGTCAGATCACCAGTACGACATCGAATGGAAATACCCGTACAGCCGAAGTTACGCAAGCCCAAAACGCCGTAAACAATGTCCTTGAAGATTCCGGCAAATACTTCAAAGAAGGGTTGCAGGCGTTCAAGGAAAATCGCCGCCCCGAAGCCGGGGACAGCTTTGACAGATCGGTTGAAACATTCCTTCTCTCGACGCTCAACATCCAAAAAGATCAGAAATTGCAAACCTGCTACAACCAGCTTATCGAGACAGTTTACCGTATCGAATTTCCCGCGCAGGGTCAGCTTCCGCAGATCCGCAGCCTTTCGGCTACTTGCGGGTGGAGTTGGAATGCTATTGATTACAAGCTTTCGGACGACGTGACCGCGATGGTAAAACCGGGAGCGAACGGCACGCCGTCAACCGCGACTGCTGTTGCTTCCGCAGGTAACGGGGCTGCACAGCAGCAGCAAACGGTCGGATTTACCGAACAGCAATTCGAGCCGTCGCCGCTTGATGACCTTGCGAAACTCGAGCTGACACCGGACGAACAGGACACAAACAGCCCGATCGCACAGCAGCAATATCAGTATATTCAATACGCGGTGGCCAACAAATCTTTGGGATTCTCGTTCCAGGTCCACCCGATGATCCAGCAGTTCATCAACTATTACCGCGGACGCGGCCGAACCACAATGGAAACCGGCCTGTATCGCTCCGGTATGTTTATGTGGATGGCTCGTCGGATTTTCCGTGAAGAAGGCGTTCCTGAGAATGTTGCATGGCTCGGCCAGGTTGAAAGCGCATGGAAACCGACTGCTCTTTCTTGGGCAGCGGCGTCCGGTTTGTGGCAGTTTATCCCCGGGACCGGTTCACGTTTTGGCCTGCAGCGCACGGCCTACGTTGACGAGCGAAACAGTTTTGACGAGGCAACCCATGCATCGGCTCGTTATCTGAAATTTTTGTATAACCGTTACAATAATTGGGAACTTGCGATGGCCGCATATAATTCCGGCGAGGGCAACGTTGACCGTGCCGTCCGCCGTGCCGGCGTAGCAAATTTCTGGGTCGCGTACCCGTATCTGCCGCAGGAAACGCGTAACTATGTGCCGAATATTCTTGCGACGATCCTGATCGCGAACAACCCGCAGCAATACGGTTTTGGACATATTCGTCCGGCGGCGCCGCTGCGTTACGACCGCATCCGTGTCCCGGCTTCAACCAATTTGGGTTTGTTGGCATCGGCTTCGGATACGAGCGTTCAGTATTTGCGGTATCTCAATCCGAACCTTCGCAGCAACGTCACTCCGCCCACGCCGTATATCGTGAACGTCCCGGCCGGCAAGGCAAATGATGTGGTTGCAGTATTTAAGCGGGCTCCGGCGTCGAAGATAAACAATTCGCAGCTAGCGAATACCTCAAACGGCGAAACCTGGCAGACGATCTCGAATCGTACGGGCGTCAGCGTCGAGGATCTTATGGCCGCAAACCCCGGGATGAAGTCTCCGAAGGGTAAGGTTTTTGTTCCTGCAAGTGGTAATAAAATCAACACAATAGCATATACTCGCCCGGCGACTCCGCAAGTTGCGGCCCCGGTCGACGGTGTCAAAGTCGTTAAAGCTCAATCCGGCGATACGGTTGCCAAGCTTGCAACAAGGTATGGCAAGGATGCGACCGAGGTTGCGAAATTCAACGGTTTGCTGCCGAATTCGGTTTTGGGCGCGGGCCGCGAGATCAAGATCCCTAATTAGATCAATAGGATA
>DATJGV010000125.1:0-8769 GCA_035494575.1 Pyrinomonadaceae bacterium
TTAGTTGACCAGTACTAATTGTCCCAAGGCTTGACCATAAAATTTGTTGACAAGCAAATTTTGATCAAGCAACTTGTAGTGACAAGAAACATGTATTCAGTTTTTAGAGATCAAACTTAAGTTAATTGATAATTGTTAATAGTTAATTGAAGGAACTGCCATCGATTTACAATTAACAATTTACCATTAACAATTCACGATCTTTTCAAGTTTTCCGGTGATATTGTCGGTAGGGTCACACCCGTTCCCATCCCGAACACGGAAGTTAAGCCTACTGGAGCCGATGATACTGCATCTTTCAGGTGTGGGAAAGTAGGAAGTCGCCGGATTAAATTTTAAGAAAAGCCCGTTCAGGAATGAGCGGGCTTTTTTGCGCTTGAAATTGTTTAATTTATACTTGAACATCGGCAAGGTAGAAATGAAAGAACGGATTCCCGTAAATCGACCACTAACCGTAGAAGAATTCGAGTTAGCCAGGTGGATACTCGAAAATGGTGAACCGGAATCGACCATATTTCTGGACCAACTTGAAAGGGCGCACGTCATCGCTCACTGTCCGTGTGGTTGTGCAAGCATTGATTTTGCGGTTGAGGGCTTGCCGGAAGCACCGCCGGGTGTCCACATTCTGGGTGATTTTATTTATGGCGATGAGACGAACCTGGCAGGCGTGTTTGTGTTTGAATCAGGTGGGATACTGAGCGGCCTCGAAGTATACGGCTTGGCCGTTGATACGCCGCGCGTACTTCCAAAGCTCTCCAATCTGCGGCCTTTAGAACAAAACAAAGTACAGTAAGACGCCGTGGAATTAATATCAGGGATGTTATCTTCCACAGTTTGTTTCAAAATCCGGCAAAATCGTGGGGAATGTTAGCATAACTCTTGTATATTCAAATAGTTACATGTCCCAATGAGGTATGGGACGCGCTTGGGACAAACATGGGACACGGACCGGACCGCGGATGACCGAGAGGATTAAATCATAGCTTCAGCGACTGCACACCCTCGATCAACCGGTCCACTTCCTCTTGTGTCGTGTAGCACGCGCAGCCGGCGCGGACGAGGCCTTCAACGCCTAATTTCTCGACCACGGTCTGAGCGTAAAAGTTGCCGTCCGACGTGAAAACTCCATGTTCGGCCAACGCACGGGCCACTTCTTCTGACGTGTAACCCTGAACGGTGAACGAGATGGTTGATGTCCGCGGTTGACCGGGCGGCGGACCGTAAACGGTGACACCGGTTATTGCAGACAGCCCGTCCCACAATCTTTTTGTCAGCTCGTCCTGACGCGCCCGCAATTCGCCAAACGAAGCCGCGAGCCGTTCGCGTCGTGAACCGCTGTCGGCAAGTGAAGCAATAAAATCGACCGCCGCTCCGGCACCGGCGATGGCTTCGTGATTCTGCGTTCCGGTTTCGACACGTTCAGGAGTGTAATCAGGCGCGGGCTTCAACTTTGGAAAATCTATATCTTCAAGAAGTTCCTTTCGGCCGTACAGGATGCCGATGTGCGGACCGTAAAATTTGTAAGCCGAACACGCGAGAAAATCGCACCCAATTGCTTTCACGTCGATCAGATGATGGGCCGCATAGTGCACCGCATCGACAAAGCTTAACGCCCCGGCATCGCGCGCCATTTGCGCGATTTGGCCAACATCGTTGATCGTACCCAACGCGTTGGACGCGGCGCCGATCGCGACGAGTTTTGTTTTCGCATTTAGCAAATCGGGCAATTTCTCTATTTCCAACTGCCCGGTTTCGATATTCATCGGCAGCGCGCGAATAACAACGCCGCGTTCCTTCTCAAGGCTCCGCCAAGTGTCGATGTTCGCATGATGGTCGAGTTCGGTAACAACGATCTCGTCACCGCTATTCCATTTTCGGCCCAACGCCCGCGCAAGATGAAACGTCAGCGAGGTCATATTCTGCCCAAACGCGATCTCGTCCGGCGAAGCGTTTAGAAGATCGGCGATCGCTGTCCGCGAATCCGCGATAATTTCGTCTGTCTCGCTGCTCGTCGGATACGCCCAATGCGTGTTGGCGTTGTGGTTGAACAAATAATCGTTCATCGCCTCGACCACAACACGCGGAACCTGCGTCCCGCCTGGCCCGTCAAAATACGCGACCGACCGGCCCTTATGAACGCGTTCAAGCGCAGGGAAGTGTTTTCTGATTTCTTCTACGGATGCGATCTTGTTTTTTTCGATCTGTGGGTTCGCTTGTGTCATATCACCGATAATATACAATGCCCAGTAAAATCCAAATTAAGGTTGTACTAAGAAAAAGATTATTTTCCGCAAAGACGCAAAGCATCGAACAAAAGCTATTTTGCTATATAGGTGAATATATCGATTCTGGCCGGGACAGACTATAATAATGGTCGATCAATGAGTTTAGAGAAATTCTTCAGAATCATTTCCTACGCAGCCGTTTTTTGCGGTTTCCTCTCGCTGTGGGTTTCGGGCTCGTTCGGACCCGTTGTCACGATATTATTTGTCGGCGTTTTGGCTATAGGCTGGCTTTTCGAGAGGACCCGATGGCAGATCTCCGAGCGGATTGGCACGCTGCTGATCGTCCTTTCGCTGCCAGTATTTTATCTCGGATACCGGCTGCATTATTTTTCGTTTACCGATTACGGTTCGCTGATCTCCGGCGTTTTGGCACGGATGATACTGGTCATCACGGCGATCAAGGTCCTCCAAAAAAAGGCCGACCGCGACTGGATCTTTCTCTACATGATGTCGTTTTTTGAGGTCTTGCTCGCTGCGGCCCTCAGCATCAGTGCCTTGTACGTTGCGTCGTTCCTGATCTATCTCGTTGTGATGACGTGTGCGTTCATCGCTTTCGAAATTAGAAAAACATCGCGCGCCGTTGCGGAAAAGGGTATAAACCACGGACCAGCCAAACCGTTTTCGTCTGCGCGGCTGCCTGTGACAGCGATAATTATTGTGCTTTGCATCGGTGTTCTCGCAATGCCGCTATTTTTTATGTTGCCGCGTGTCGGTGGAGCCGGACTCGGCGGAAGCACAAAAAGCGTTTCGACTTCAAGCGGATTTTCCGATTCGGTAAGGCTTGGCGGATTTGGCCGCATTCAGCAAAACGACGAAGTGGTAATGCGGGTACGGCTCGATAAACGCGACGCAAATCAAGGCCCGCTTTATTGGCGTGGCGTCGCTCTTGATACGTTCGACGGTCAATCGTGGAGTCGGTCCGCTTCGGCAAATAAACAGGTGTTCACAAAAGACGAGCGCGACCTGATACAGGTCGGTTTTGCGACCGGCCGAGAGAGCCTCGTGCTGCAGACGATCTATCTCGAACCGCTCGACACACCCGTTTTATTTGCACTTTCGCGACCGGTGGCCGTGCAGGGAAATTTCTCGTTGATAACAAAGGATGCGTATGGTGCACTCTGGTTTTTGAGAAATCCCGAACGGATCACGTACAAAGTCTTGTCCGACCGCAGCCAACCGCCTGTTGTTCGATTGCGGGCTGATAATCAGGCTTATTCTGAGGACGCGAAACGTTATTTGCAGCTTCCTCCCGCAATGGACCAAAGGATCTCTGACCTGGCGGAAACCGTTACGAGACCATCAAACGATCGGTACGACAAGGCAAAAGCCGTCGAGTCGTATCTGCAAAACAATTTAGGCTACACGCTTGATCTAAAAGCCGGCGGGCCCGATCCGCTGTCCGATTTTTTGTTCAACGTTCGCGAAGGGCACTGCGAATATTTCGCAACGGCAATGGCAATTATGCTCCGCACGCAGGGAATCGCAGCACGGATCGTCAACGGCTTTCAACAAGGCGAATATAACGAAACGGCCGATATGTACATCGTGCGGCAGCGGGAGGCTCATTCGTGGGTCGAAGTCTATTTTCCCGGCGAAAACACGTGGGTGCGATTCGACCCGACGCCGTTTGCCGGACAGCCCGTGTCGGAGAATTACGGCGGAATAATGTCGAAATTCACCGGCTATCTCGAAGCACTCGAGGCCTTTTGGATCCAATATTTTGTTGCGTTCGACAATCAGGAACAGCGTTCGCTTTTCCGCTCCGTCAGAAACGGTTTTGTCGAATATCAGTCGAACGTTTCCAGCTACATCGCATCGCTTCAAGAACGTTTCGTAAAGTGGTGGAGCGCCGTTCGCGGCGAACGCGGCGTTGAGGGTACCGTGTCGGCGGTTGGCTATGCCGTTGCGTACCTCGCGGCGTTCGTTCTTGGCGTGTTGTTGCTTTATTGGCTGTACGGTAAAATAAAGGTTTTGGGCTGGTGGCAGATTCTTGTCCGGTGGTTCGGGAGATCGGAACCTGCGACAGTTGTCGAATTTTACGAGCGCATGCAGTATGTTTTGGCAAGCAAAGGTTTCGTGCGTAAAGCGCATCAAACACCGCTTGAGTTTGCATACGCGGTCAATATGCCCGAAGCCGTAAGGATCACTGAAAAGTATAATCGTGTGCGGTTCGGTGAAAAATATTTGTCGAGCGATGAAACTGACCAAATTGAACATTGGCTAAGCAGTTTAAGCCACGAAGAAACACGAGCGGGCACGATATTCGGATAATTTAGTTCGGGTAGTTTCGTGTTGGTTCGTGGCATAAGTTTTATGAAAAAAGTTGGATTTGTCAGCCTCGGCTGCCCAAAAAATCTTGTCGATTCCGAGGTCATGATGGGGCAGCTTGCAGAGGCTGGCTACGAGATAACAAACAACGCCGAAGAGGCTGAAACCGTCGTGGTAAACACGTGCGGTTTTATCGAATCGGCAAAACAGGAATCGATCGATGCGATCCTCGAAGCCACGCGCCTGAAAGAAGAAGGTAAGGCGAAACGCGTCGTCGTGGCCGGTTGTCTGGTCGAGCGTTATCGCGACGATCTCATGAAGGAATTACCAGAGGTCGATGCGTTTATCGGCACTTCGCAGGTAAATGAAATTCTGAAAGCGGCGGACGAAACATTTGACGCCCGTAATCTCGCGCTCTCGCCGATCGGTAATAAGACCGCAACGTACCTCTATGATTTCGATACGCCGCGGCTGCGAGCTACCGAATCACACACGGCGTTCATAAAAATTGCCGAAGGCTGCGACCGCCCGTGCGCTTTTTGCTCGATACCATCAATGCGCGGCTCGTTCCGCTCGCGGCGGTTCGGCTCAATTATCGAAGAAGCCCGAAATCTTGCAAAACAAGGTGTCAAAGAACTGGTGCTGATCGCTCAGGATTCGTCGCGATATGGCGAAGATCTAGGCGAGGTCGATGCGCTTGCTGCATTGATACGTGCTCTCGGCGAGATCGAAGACATCGAATGGGTCCGCGTGATGTATGCATATCCGACACACATTTCGGATGCGTTTCTTGCCGCGATCGCCGAAACCCCAAAGGCTGTCAAATATCTGGATATGCCGCTGCAGCATGCCTCGCGAAATGTTTTGAAGCTGATGAAACGCGGCGGAAATCGCGAATCGCTTGAAAAACTGATCCGGCGGGTTCGCGAACGTGTTCCCGGTATCGCGATCCGGACTACTTTTATAACCGGCTTTCCAGGCGAGACCGACGAAGATTTTGAAGAACTGATCAAGTTCGTTCAAAACTGCCGCTTCGATAATCTCGGCGTTTTCACATACTCGGACGAAGAAGGAACGCCAGCGTACGTGCTGCCGAACAAGGTGGATCCTAAGATAGCAAAGCAGCGCCGTAACCGCCTCATGAAGGAACAGGCCAAGATCAGCAAACAGATCAACAAATCAAAGATCGGCAGCACATATAAGGTGATGTTCGAAGGCCTTTCGCAAGAGTCCGACCTGCTGTTCCAGGGCCGCCTCGAAGGCCAAACGCAGGAGATCGACGGTTACATCCTCATCAACGACATGCCTGAGAAATTCGAGCCTCGAGTCGGAGAAATTTACGATGTGCGAATAACCGAAGCTCACGAATACGATCTTGTAGGGGAACTAGTCGGAGTCTAGCGAGTCAGCCGGTCGATCGGGATCCCAGCCTGTCCCATTTTGTCCCATTTTGTCCCAGTTTGGGACAAAATCACAAATTTCATTGTTGAAAACAAAGGGTTTAACGTTGTCCCACTTGTCCCACTGTCCCACGAGTTTTTTGGACAACCGAAGAGGTAAGCCCGAGTTTCGAATTTCAAATACCAAGTGCAATATGCCCCGTTCACGAAGCGTGGGCGCCCGAATCGAGCGGTTTAACATTCTAACGAATGTTGCGTCGATTGTAAATAGTGTTGCAGACGGCACAACAAAGCAAGTTCCCGTAATTGCCGTCGAACCGCAGCAGCACGGCTTCCTGGCGGTCTTGCGACGTTACGAAATCTTTTCCTTGGTCGGGTAGATCTGGTAAACGCTTTTTATGCTGTAATCGTAGCCCGTTCCGGGTTTCTGCTTTTGAGCATAAATGCGCCATTGACCGGCGAACCGGACGCCCACTATCGAAACCACCCGCGTGTCCGAATCGTAAAAACCTCCGTCCTTTGAATCGCCGTAGATAACAGCATTGGCGAACGTATTGCTCAGATTATCATGAAGAGTCTTACCGGTTATCTGATGCGGTTTTATATGTGCCACGTCGACATCGTTCGCTCCGACAGGCATCATTACAAAACTGCAGCCCGAAAGCTGTCCGGTCACCATGATATTTGGGCCCGTGCCATCGAGACGGTAAAAGCCCATTGCTCCCGTACCAACGTCCATGTGAACGGAGTGGGCACTGAACGGGTGCCCGTTTCCGCCGAACACGATGGCGGCAGAACGGACATCGAACGATTCGGTTGTGTGCATGTTCAACGTACCCAGAACAGAGCCGGGACGTCTCGACTGTCCGCGATTATCCATAACGTACATGGCAACGCCCGACGCAGCCGTGGCGCCAAAGATGCGAACAGGGTACCGTCTAAGGAAATCGCCGGGATTGGCGACAAGCGTATTGTAGGCAATAGCGGGGGTAATAGGCATTTGCGTTCCTCCTGAAATTTGACTGGGTGTGAAAAAGACAATATAGCAAAACCGGTGCGTTGTAAATTAAAGCTGAGGCGGTCCCGGAGCCTCCGGCGCGGCCTTTGACGAAAATCCTTTTCGGCGGAAATCTTCACTATTTTTCTATGAAATCCTTTAGCACCACGGCGCTGTTGTGTTCCTCGTCTTTGGCTGCATAAACGAACGTGACCGTCTTTTTCGCACGGGTCTTGAGGTCGTTGACCAGTTCTTTATTGGCCGTCAGCTCCTTTCGGTAACGTTTCTGGAATTCGGGCCATTTTTCGACATCGTGGATGTACCATTTTCGAAGCTCAGCGCTCGGTGCGATGTCCTTCATCCAAAGGTCTATGTCGGCTTCTTCTTTTGTGACGCCTCGAGGCCACAGACGCTCGACCAGTATGCGAGATCCGTCGCTTTTTTCAGGTTTTTCGTATGCGCGTTTTAGTTTGATGGACATTTTTGAATGTGCGTCTAACTTGCCGTTAGCTTAGAAAGCGGCAATTTTAAAAACTCTGATATAAATAGGGCCTTGCCGGGTTAGAAATTAACATTCTTACAAACTTACCGCCTTTAGCGGCAGATCGCGACGCTCGACGAATCCCAGTTTTCCGTAAACCCGTTTTGCCTTGGCATTGTCGACGTCCACGTGCAGAAACGGTGTGACGCCTTCGTCAAACATTTTATTCATCAAGACAGCCATCAGGTGTTTTGCATAACCGCGTCCGCGGTGATCGGGATGCGTGCAGACCGCGCTGACCTCGCGATATCCCGTCATCGACATCCGCTCGCCGGCCATCGCAACTAATTTGCCGTTATCGCGAATGCCAAGATATTTGCCCAGTTTGCGAGTTTCAGCCCTGAAATACCCGGGAAACGTAAGCTCGATAAGCTCGAGCATATCCGGTACGTCGGTTTCGGCTAAAACCGTGACTTCTTTGTCGATCTGTGCGATCGATGCCCCTTTGCCGGCGACCATTTGGGTGATGGGTTCGTGGTGCTCGACCGCCAGATCGGTAGGAAACGGTTCGTCGAGGCCAACAAAATACAAGCGTTCTCCAGGTTTCACTAATATGGCCGCTTCGGCAAAAGCCTCCGGGGAAATTTGCGGCACGGCGATGAACGGGCCGATCTCGGCCGGATAACGCTTCGCCAGATCGCCGCCGGCTGAAAATTGCGAATGGTCGGTTACAAGGGAGTTCCAGATCGGATTATCCAGGATATGATCGGCCATTATCTCTCACAGCTCTCGTCCGAAAATACGGTCCATTTGCCATCCTCAGTCTGCCGTTCCCAAACGGCGTGAAATTTCTTTTCGCCTTCGCGGGTTATCGTCTCACGGACGCGTGAATTTCCGGTTTTGCCGGACGCGATCCCGGTCATTACGAGCGTGCTTGTCTTCCAGCCGGTTGCCGTGACCCGCAGCAGTGTCCCATCTGTAGTAAAAACGAATCGTTCGATTATCGTATCGGTCTTTCTCCAAAAATCCGTTGATGTCTTAACGCCGTCCTTTTCCATTGCCCCTTCGAGCCATTCGCCGTTCTTGTCCGGAGCCACCGTCCATTTGTATGTGCTGTTCGGATCACCCTTGACCGTCACCTTCCAGACGCCTACGAAATAAGTGATCTCCTCGGGCAGACCCGAACGCGCGACAAGTGAGCCGCTTGACGGCAGAGGCTGGATGATAATTAGGACTAGCAAGAACGCGGATATTAACCGCATCCTGAGAATGTCCGGCATCAGATCACGGTCTCCCGAATTCGGGAGCTCGGTTGAAGTCGGCTCCCAGGGCAAATTC